>DAOQWI010000044.1:0-20913 GCA_035342015.1 Candidatus Ozemibacteraceae bacterium
CTGAAGACCTCTATGCTTCGATCGACATGGTTGTCGAAAAGATCGAACGCCAGGTCAAAAAATTCAAAGAAAAAATCACCGGTCGCCGCAGAAATAACAAGGGCGCCGACAAACAGGCTACCCACAGCGTTCTGTCATTCGGTGAAGACTTCGCCGTCAGAAGCGAACAGGAAGCTCCGACCGAAATCAAACCCAAAATCGTCCGCAGCGGCACTTTCCCGATGCGCCCGATGTACTCTGATGAAGCAGCTGAACAGCTTGAACTCTTCAACCAGGACTTCTTCGTATTCTCTAACGCAGAAACCAACAAGATCAACGTTATCTATCGCAGGGGCGACGGCAACTTCGGTCTCATCGAACCTGAATATTGATCAACAAAGACTTGAACCCCTGACCGGGATGCAGGAGGAGTTTTGGAACTAAGCGAATTTATATCACCCCAGCTGACAAAGTTGGAATTGAGTTCCACCACGAAGCTTGATGCCATTAAAGAGCTTATCGATATGCTCGATACGGCCGGCTATCTTACCGATGCCGACGCCTTTCTGAAGTCTGTTCTTGAACGCGAGAAAGTCGGTTCAACCGGTATCGGCAAAGGTATTGCCATTCCGCACTCAAGAACTGCCACCGTCAGAGAAGTCGTTGTCGCGATCGGTCGATCCAGCGCCGGAATTGAATTCGAAGCGCTCGATAACCGGCCTGTGCATCTGATTTTCCTGATTGCCGCTCCGATCGAGTCAGGCGGGCTTTACCTCAAGGCTCTCGCCCGCCTTTCAAGACTGCTGCGCTATCAGGAATTCCGCAATGAGCTCATGGAAGCCGGAACCGTCGACGAGGTAATCAAAATTATCTCTGCCGAAGAAAAATAAGGCCTTAACCATTGTCCTTATAACCGGCGAAAACCGGGCTCACAAATCTAATGAATGCGTCAGGCGCGAGCCTTTAACAAGGCCGCGCCTTCTATTTTGAAAGGGGTCTCAGGCATGTTTGGATGGCTGTATAAGCTGGTCAGATTCTTCATTCCAGATTTCAACGCACGGGAACTGGCCCGACTACAGGAAACCCTCGAAGAAGTTAACGTTCTCGAGGATTCATTTAAAAAGCTTTCGAACGAAGAACTTGCCGGTATGACCCTGAAGTTTCGCCAGCGACTCTATGATGGCGAATCGGTCGACAATATCAAAGCTGAAGCTTTTGCCACCGTAAGAGAAGCTTCACGGCGTATACTCAACATGCGCCATTATGACGTGCAGATTCTCGGCGGTCTGTCGCTCAACGAAGGGCGCATCGTCGAAATGAAGACCGGCGAAGGTAAAACCCTCGTCGCCACTCTGCCGCTCTATCTCAACGCCCTCGAACTGAACCCCGTCTGGCTCGATCTCGCCAAAAAGAAGGGCCAGAAAACTTTCGAACCGATCGTTGATGCCAACGGTATTCCGGTACCGGTCGGCCGTGGCGCTCTGCTCGTCACCGTCAACGATTACCTGGCCCGCCGCGACTCTGAATGGATGGGCAAAGTCTATCGCTTTCTCGGCCTCAGCGTTGGCCTGAATATTCATGGCCTGAACGCTGAACAGAAGCGTGCCGCTTACGCCTCAGACATCACCTACGGCACCAACAACGAATTCGGTTTTGACTATCTGCGCGACAACATGGCGCTGACCCTTGCCGACTGCGTGCAGAGACCTGAATACAACTTTGCCATCGTCGACGAAGTCGACTCGATCCTCATTGACGAAGCGCGCACGCCGCTGATCATTTCTGGTCCGGCCGAAAAAGCCACACAGTTGTATTTTATCTATGCCAAGGTGGCTCGCGAAATTCTCAAACCCGACGAAGACTATATCGTCGATGAGAAGCATCACGGCGTTTCGGTTACCGAAGCCGGTATCGCCAGAGTCGAAAAGGCTCTTGGCATCGAAAACCTTTACGACAACAGCAACATGGACCACGTGCATCAGCTGCAGAACGCTCTGAAAGCTAAGCATTTCTTCCATCGCGATAAAGAATACATTGTCAGGCCGCGCGAAGACGGCAAAGGCCAGGAAGTCGTCATCGTCGACGAATTCACCGGCCGCCTGATGTTCGGTCGCCGCTATTCAGATGGTCTGCACCAGGCTATCGAAGCCAAAGAAGGCGTTCCGATACAACAGGAAAACCAGACACTCGCTTCGATCACCTTTCAGAACTACTTCAGGCTTTATCGCAAACTCGCCGGCATGACCGGTACTGCTGAAACTGAAGCAAAAGAATTTAAAGAAATCTACAAGTGCGAAGTTGTGGTCATTCCGCCCAACAAGCCCTGCATAAGAATTGACCAGCCCGATGTCATCTACAAGACGGTCCAGGAAAAATTCGAAGCGATCGTCGATAACATCATCGAGATTCATAACCGCAAACAGCCGGTTCTCGTGGGCACCATCTCGATCGAAAAAAGTGAACTGATTGCGGCGATGTTGCGCAAACGCGGCATTACCTGCCAGGTTCTCAACGCCAAATACCACGAAAAAGAAGCCGAAATCGTCGCTCAGGCCGGTAGAGAAGGCGCCATCACCATCGCCACCAACATGGCTGGCCGCGGTACCGACATTCTTCTTGGCGGCAACCCCGAAATGCTTGCCAAGCGCGAAGTTGACGATATCGAGAGTGCCGAATACAAAGAGGCACTGGCCAAATACCGCAACCAGTGCGAAGATGAGAAAAAACGCGTTATCGAAGCCGGTGGCCTGTTTATTCTCGGTACCGAACGTCATGAATCGCGCCGTATCGACAACCAGCTGCGCGGTCGTGCCGGCCGTCAGGGCGACCCGGGCGCCAGCCAGTTTTATCTGTCGCTTGAAGACGATCTGATGCGCCTGTTCGGCTCGGTCAACATCGCCGGCTGGATGGAAAAACTCGGTTGGGAACGCGGCGAACCGATCGAACACCCCTGGATCTCACGCTCGATCGAAAGTGCTCAGCGCAAGGTCGAAGCCTACCATTTCGACGTGCGCAAGCATATTCTCAAATATGACGACGTCATGAACCAGCAGCGCACCGTAATTTATAACGAGCGCCGCAAGGCCCTCGAACAGGAAAGGGTCTATGATGACCTGCTGTCAATGATCAGCGAAGTCATCGAAGGCGCTGTTGGCTCGGCTCTTGCCCCTGAAATCGACCCGGATGACATCGATTTCAACGCCCTGGCAGATCAGATCAAAAAGGTTTTCCCGGTTGAATGCGAGGGTGGCGACCCGAAAAATGGTAAGCCCGGTCAGCTCTGCACCTATTCACGTGATGAACTGGTCGAAGAACTGAAGCGCCGCGCCATGGAAAGACTCAATGCCAAACGCGCCGAACTTGGCGATGACGACTTCTTCTCGATGCAGAAATTCCTGCTGCTGCAGATCGTCGATGCCAAATGGAAAGACCACCTGCACAACATGGACAACCTGCAGGATGGCATTCATCTGCGCAGCTGGGGTCAGCGCGATCCGCTGGTTGAATACAAGATTGAAGGTTTCCAGATGTTTCAGAACATGATCGAAAGCATCAAGGAAGACCTGCTGTACTATCTCTACCGTGTTTCTTACTCGCGCAATGAAGAACAGGAAGCGCAGAAAGAACAGGAAGAGGAAGTTTATTACAACCGCGGCGATGGCGATGCTCCCCCGAAGCAGCCTGCCCATGCCGAAGATACCACCAACCGCAACGAGCCCTGCCCGTGTGGAAGTGGTAAAAAATACAAGAAGTGCTGCGGCCGAACCAGCTGACCGGGCTGAATTCCTGCGGCAGCTGCCTTAAACCGGGCTTTTCCTGATCAGCTTTTACAAGCCGGAGAAATTATGTTGGCAATCAGAAACAGACAGGCTGCGGTTTCGCTTGTTGAGGTGCTGATTGCCCTCGCCATTCTTTCGACGCTGGCTCTGCCGATGCTGATGTTTCTCGTCGAATATTCGCGTGGCAGTTCGCAGCTTGGCGATTATTACCAGATTCTCAACATCGTCGAAGAAAAGCTCGATACGGCACTGGCGATGAACTTCATCGATATTCCGACCGGCGAAACCGACGGCAAGCTGATCGAGGCCGAAAATTCGCGTCCGCTCGACCTGCGCCCGGCCCAGGTTGGGCACGAGATCGTCAGATTCAAGATGCGTGCCGAGATGACAACGGTCGAGTTTGCGGCGATGAAAGACGCCACTTCCGGGCAACTGCAGCGCGCCCGTGTCGAAGACGGCATGAAGCGCATCGAGATTACCGCTGAATGGGGCGACAAGAAGAAGCACAACATCAGCCTCATCGCTTACAAGGCCAATCTATGACGCCGATCATGCAAAAGCAAAATAGCGGTATCGCGATGCCGATTATTTTCGGGCTGGTGCTCTGCCTGGCGATCTGGGTGGCTTCGCTTTCCTGGACAATGACCAACAGTCGGGCGCGCTATCAGCAGGTATTGAAGGCCCGCAAAGCTTACTTTATGGCCCGCTCAGGCATGCAGCACCTTTTCCTGAAGCTGAAAACCATGCAGCGTCACTGTATCGAGGCCATGCAGTCGATCGAAAATGCCAACGATGACGAAAAAAAACTTCTTTATTCTGTCTTTATTGAGGATATAATTGTACCACCCGATGATAATTACACTGGCGAGAAGTATGAATATCGGGTAAATGAATTCAAGGTCGAGTCGATCGACCATGAAGAGTCGAAACTCACTCTGCAGGTCGGAGTTGAAGGCAGCTTCGGCGGGCAGAAGAACAGTATCAGCAGACTGATTCGCATAAGTCGATAGTCTGAACATTTCAGGAGGCTTAACCGTGGAATACGAAGTCGTCGAAAAAATTCGAACGATGAAAACCCGGCTCTCCGGCATCGGGAGCCATCTTTGACCTGCCCAATAAAAGGCGGCAGATTGAAGAGCTTGAATCAGCGACATTAAACCCCAATTTCTGGAACGACCGCAACAAGGCTCTGGCCACCAGCCAGAAGATCGCCGAACTTAAAAAGGCGTGCGATGCCTATGAGGCTGTCAATAAAGAATTCACAGACACAGTAGACCTGCTGGAGCTCGCCGAAGCCGAAAACGACGACGGCATGTTTTCTCAGCTGCTGAATCAGCTTGACCCGATTAACAGAACAATCGACAACCTTGAGCTGACAACCTTTCTCTCTGAACCATACGATGCTTCCGATGCCTATCTTTCGATCAAACCCGGTGCCGGTGGCACCGAGTCATCAGACTGGGCTTCGATGCTGTTTCGCATGTATCAGCGTTACCTCGATGCTTCCGACCTCAAATATGAGGTTCTCGACCTCCAGGAAGAAGAGCAGGGCATCAAGTCTGCGACTCTGCGCATCAAAGGCCAGTATGCCTACGGCTATCTGAAAGGCGAAAAGGGTGTGCACCGCCTGGTGCGCATTTCGCCGTTCGATTCGAACGCCCGCCGCCATACCAGTTTTACCGCGGTCGACGTCATGCCGATTCTGCCTGACGATGTCGACGTCGAGATCAAAGAAGACGATCTCAAACTCGACTTCTTCAGAAGCTCGGGCGCCGGCGGTCAGCACGTTAACAAAACGAGCAGCGCCGTGCGCATCACGCATCTGCCGACCGGTATCGTGGTTGCCTGCCAGATCGAACGCAGTCAGCACCAGAACCGTGAAGTCGCTCTCGGCATGCTGAAAGCCAAGCTCTACGAACTGCAGCAGCAGGAAAAAAAGAAGGAACTGAAGAATATTTCAGGCGATATGAAGAATATTTCCTGGGGTAATCAGATCAGATCCTACGTTTTCTGCCCCTACACGCTGGTTAAAGACCTGCGCACCGGGCAGTCGACTTCCGATGTCCGCAAAGTCATGGATGGCGACCTCGAGCCCTTTATCAAGGCCTACCTGAACTGGCATGCCAACGGTGAAAAACCTTTGAATGTGGCCGACGCTGAATAATGAGGTGAAAATAGATGCCTGATGTAAGGAACCTGCTGAATCGCTGCCGCCGTGGCAGTGCCATGTTCATGCTGCTGACAATTGTCGGTATTCTTTACATTTTTGGCACGATGCTGATCAACTACATGACGCAGGAACGGGCGCAGACCGCCCGGCTCGGCGAAAGCATGCAGGCCTTCTACCTCGCAGAGTCTGCGGTTGAGAAGGGCATGATCAAGATGCGCGAGCTTTTTTCCCAGAAACTGCTGACCGACGGCGGTGAAATCAACGACAAGATTCTCGCCCTGCTCGATATCGACAGGGCCGAGAACTTTTCGCTGCGCATCAAGATCAACGATGGTGAGGTGATCACCGGCGGCACCGCCGAGGTGCTTATCGAAGTTAATAATCTGCGTCTGACCCCTTTCAAGACCTACATCGACGAATACGAAGAGGTGCCCGCCGCCCTGAAGGTCTACCGCAAGGAAAACCGCGACACCTACGCCGACAAGGCCCTCGGCGGCTGGGAAGGCCTGCTGCGCTTCGAAGCGGTCGGCCGCTACCGCAACGCCGAAAAGAAAATCGAGGTTATCCGCGAGCTGAAGGTCACTGACCTGACGCCGCCGGCCGAGAACTACACGCTCTTTGTTTCGAACCGCAAAGATGAATATCTGCGCCACGGCGAGTTCAGATGCCGCAACTGGAGCGTCGTGCGCGAGCTCAAGGCGCTTATCGACGATCTGGCAAAAAAAACCCGCGACGCTTTCCAGGAAACCCTCGGCAACACCGCCGGCGACTTCTTCTGGGAGCCGAACATGGCCAGCAACGTCGGCTTCGAGGGCGATATGAAAATTCGCACCCTCAAGGTTATCCGCAAACTGGTAATGTCGGTTTCAGATATCAAGATCAAGGACTTCGTCGACATTTCGATTCAGAAGCTGCACCCCTATCTCTGGGGCAAGATTCGCACCAACGGCCGTCTGCACGTCTACCTGCCGTTTTTTGCCGCCGACGATATCATCAACTATTTCGAAGACAACTCGATTTTTTCGCACCAGCGCCCCGAGATCGGCTACCTGTTCTGCAGCAATCAGCTGCACGACCCGTATCTGAGCAAATATACCTATTATGAAGGCGAAATTATCAGGTATTACCAGAAGCTGAAACCATACGTGCTCGGTATTACCGAGACACCATACCCGAGTTCAGACCCTTACACGATGAATACCAAGTTCGACTTCGTTTCGCGCCACCCCGACAAGCTCGAACCGATGCAGCTCGACCGCATCAAGAAAGATGCGAAAGACTACTGCCACGAATTCATCGAACGCGACCTGACTCTGCAGGGTACTTATTCGAAACCCGCCTCAGTGTGGGGCTTGATCTACGTTCAGGGCAACGTATACATTGGTGGTCGTATTTCCGGGCAGGGCATGATCGTCACCGAAGGTGACATTTTCATCACCGAGAACGTCGTGCACGACAGCGCCGCCTCTTTTCTGTCGCTGGTATCGCTCAAAGGCACGGTGCGCCTAGCCAAGGGACTGAACAATGCCAAGATCGAATCGGCGATCTACGCTAAAGAAAGCCTGCTAGGCGGTGAAGAGGTCAATATTTTCGGTAATCTCGTCGTTGATTCTCTCAATCGCCAGAAAGGCGAAGACGGCCCGCTGATCATGCCCAAACGCGTGGTCATCAACTACGATTCTAATTTGAAGGCCGAGGTCGGCAGCAACGTCTGCTTTAACATCTCTGATTTGATTACGACCCAGCGCGACTTTTAACTCAGTTCTTCACGGCGCCTGCAGTGACGCCCGAAACGTAGGCACGCTGCGCCAGCATGAAGACGATCAACGAGGGAATCGCGGTGACGACACCGCCTGCCAGCAGCACACCCCAGCGCCCGAAATGCTTCGAGGTCATCGAAACCAGAGCCACCGGCAGCGTGAACATCGGCTCATCCTGCATGATCACCAGCGGGTATAAAAACTGGTCCCAGGTGTAGATGAAGCTGGTTACCGCCATGCTCGCCAGAATCGGCCGGCAGAGCGGTAAAGCGATATGAGTGAACAAGCCGGTGTCGCTGCAGCCATCGGTGCGTGCCGCATCGAAGACTTCGTCGGGCAGATCGAGCATGAACTGTCTGATCGCGAAGATACCGAAGGCGTGCGCACAGCCCGGAACGATCAGCCCGAGATAAGAGTTCAGCAGCCCCAGTGATTTTACGATGACGAACACCGGAATCATGATCACCTGGCTCGGAATCATCATCGCGAGAATCAGCATCATGAACAGCCGGTCTCGCCCCGGAAACACCATTCTGGCAAAGGCAAACGCGGCCAGCGAATTGATCAGCAGCGACATGAACGTGTAGCCAAAAGAATGTACGAGGCTGTTGAACGCAAAGCGCGGCACATCACCGATTTCAAACAGCTGCCTGAATGACTGCAGCGACCACTGTCCGGGCAGATACCGCCCCAGGCCGCTGTTATGTGCCGCGTCGGTGGCCGGCGCGATCGCCTCGGCCGACATGAAAATAAACGGCAGCATGCTGACCGCCAGCGTAAACACCAGAAAGGCGAAAAACAGCCCTTCATGCAGCAGTCTGCTTCCAATCATTCCGCTATTTAATCGATTGTTCTGCATCGTCGAAATCTTACCACATCCGGTTGCAGCATAAATGCCCGAGTTATTCATAAAGTAACGCCCTGGCCGAATCAGTCGATCGGTCAGGGCGTTGTAACGGGCGTTAAACTGTTGTTACCAGCGGGTGTTGGG
The DNA here is from genome assembly GCA_035342015.1 of Candidatus Ozemibacteraceae bacterium. Lineage (GTDB taxonomy): Bacteria > Muiribacteriota > Ozemobacteria > Ozemobacterales > Ozemobacteraceae > Rifleibacterium. The sequence goes on from DAOQWI010000044.1 coordinate 8,680, forward strand.
GTTTTTCGGCGGGGCTTTTTCTTTGGGTTCGGGGGCCGGCATGCTGCCGAGTGCCTTGATGAATTCGCCGAAGGTTTTTTCGATTGTCAGCTTCGGGTCGTTGACTTCAACTGCGGCATGCACGAACAGGCCTTTGCTGTCGGCGCGGGTGTAGAATATTTTGCCTTCGACCCTGTTGTTCTGAACCTGAGCGAAAACGCCCTGTGGCTCGACGCTTTCGCTGAGATAATTTTCAAGCCAGGCGGCAACCGGGTTCGGGCCGCGACCGAGTTTTTCCATTCTCGCCTGGCGGCGTTCGTTTCTCTTTGCCATTTCGCCTTTGAGATATTCTGCGCCACCGACCATCAGGCCGGCGTAAGCCTTGTCATCGAAGTTTTTCACGAGCTCATCGAAGTCTTTGCTGATCTCTTTGCCGCCTCTGGCTTCGAGGTAAACATTCAGGGCCGCGACGGTACCAAAGGCAACCTTGCCCGAATCGATAAAGCACAGGCCGGCCTTGCCGTCAGGGGATTTTATAACGCTGTATTCACCGAGCTTTTCTTCATTGATTTCTTTGCCAATCTTTTCTTTGATGAAGCCCATGATTTTGTCTTTGTTGAATGAGCCCGAAAGAACGATCACAGCATTGTCTTCTCTCTTGGTGGCGCCCTTCTTAACCATGGCCTGAATTTTTGCAATGTCTTTCAGCGGGTTGAAAGAGGTCGCAGCGATGAATTCATTGATTTTCTGCTTCGCCATTTCCGGAAGCGGGGCAGAAGTCAGCAGATCGCCAAGCGGCAGACCGGCATGGTTGTTGACAAAAGCGACGATATTGGCGCCGGCCGGAATCGGCTCAAGTTCGAGCGCCAGGCCCGGGAAAACCGAAACGAGGGCAAAAAGAACGCAGGCGAGCATAATTTTTCTGGTCATGGTTCCTCCTCAAAATACAACTGTTAATTCACCATAACCTTTAATACAGCAAAAACACAAGAAGGTTCAAAACTGGTAGCTTCTTTTTTGCCTGTCAAAAGGGGTTGTAAGTTCTCAGCTGAGTTTGCGGCGTATTGACTGCTGCCAGAGGTTGAAAAGCAGAAAGAAGGCGAACAGCACCACGATCACCGATGAGGCATAGCCCAGCTGGAAGGAGCCAAAAGCGCGATTATACGAAAACAGCAGCAGTGACATGGTTGCATCCTTCGGACCGCCGCCGGTCAGCACGTATGGTTCGAGAAAAAACTGAATATTGGCGACTATCGAGCCAACCACGAGCGCGAAAAGCGTGCGTCTGAGCCCGGGCAGGGTGACGTGGCGCAGTTCGTGCCAGTAACTGCCACCGTCGATACGAACCGCTTCATAGAGGTCGCGGTTGATCAGTTCAAGACCGGCGAGCAGAATTATCATGCTGAGCCCGTAACTTCGCCAGATCGAGAAAACAATCAGGGCCGGCAGTGCCAGATCGGCATCGTTGAGCCAGTTGATCGGGCCGAACCCCAGCCAGTTGACCAGATCGTTCAACGGGCTCTGCTGACAGTAAAGCCAGCGCCAGGCAACCGCCGACGCCACCGTGGTAACGACCGAGGGCAGAAAGAAGCCCATTGCCAGCAGGTTGCGTTTCCAACCGGTGAAACGGTTAACGACCAGCGCAAGCGTCAGCGCGATCAGAAGATTGGCCGGCACCCCTACACAGAGGTATACCAGCGTGTTTCTGACGCTTTTCCAGAAAATCTGGTCTTGATACAGCTGATGAAAATTACTCAACGCAACGAACTTCGCCCGCGCCGGGTCGGTGATGCTCGCGGCCCCCAGATCGGTGAGGCTGGCGGCAAAAGCGACGCAAAGAGGTAATAATCTGAAAATCAGCAGAATCAGCAGAGCCGGGCCAAGAAACCAGGCCGCTTTGCGCAGCGATGTCGCTGCAACGGCCTGCCGAATCGTTTGTAAAGAGTTCGATTTGAAACCGTTGATAACATAGATCGAGACGAGCAGCAACGGAAACACCGACAGGGCCAGCCAGTAAAAATTGCCGGTCACCGGTGCCTGCGACGCTTCTTTTTCTCTGACAATTGCAGCCATTGTGTCGTTCATAAGCTTTACGAAGGCCTTTGCATCATCGTTGCTTTCTAGAAAAGCGTCATACTGACGATAAAATCTGTCCCAGAAAATGCTCCATTCCTTTTCCGGCGGTGGCAGGCGGGTATCTTCAAGCTGCTGCCGGAAAACCTGCAGAACACGGTCTTCAGCCAGTTCTGGCCTTGCCATTGCTTGCCGGCTGGCCGGCAGGTCGCTCGAAATTCTGTACCACTCAGCCTGAATATCAGGACGGCTGAGAAACAGAATCAGTTTCTGTCCCGCTTCCTTGTGTCGTGAATCCTTGAACTGCACCAGATTCGAGCCGCCGATGAACGAGGTTCGGGTTTTCCCGGCCGGCAGAGGTGCCAGACCCCAGGCATTTTTGAGGCGACCGGCATTTTTCTTCAGATCAGAAGCCATCCAGGGGCCAGAGACAACGACCTCATAGACCCCGTTGTCGAATTCAGTTATGTAGTCGAGACCAGAGTCGTTAGGCTTGCCCAGAAAACCCTCACGGCGCATCGTGCGGTCGTATTCGAGGGCGGCGAGCATGGGTTCTTCACCGAATGCCGGTCGACCAGAGCTCAGCGGTGAAAACTGCCCGCCGGCCTGCCAGTAGAACATTTCGAAAGTGAAACCGTGCATGCTGACAAAATTGCTGTTTTGCAGTCCGGCGACGCGCTTGTCGGCGACCACTCGGCGCCCGAATTCGAGAAATTCCTGCCAGGTGGCCGGAAAAGACTGCATGCCATAACGGTCAAGATATTCACGGCGATAAAAAACCAGCCGGGTATCGACATACCACGGAACGCCATAGTGCTGGTCGTCATACCTGCAGGTCTCTATAGATGCCGGAAAAAAATCGCCAGAACTGAGTCGCCCGTCAGAAAAAAGCGGTTCGAGGTTTTCGAGGGCGCCCATGGCATAAAAGTCATGCATCATCGTGGTGCCGAGCTGGCATACATCAGGCGGTGCGCCACCAAGAAAAGCAGTCACCAGCTTTTCGTAACAGCCACCCCACGAAAACGCCTGAATTCTGACCTTGAGTCCGGGATTTTCTTTTTCGAAGCGGCCGGTGAGCTGAGAGATCAGCTCGGCTTCGCCGCCCATTATCCAGACGCGCAGCGTAATGCCTTCGTCGGCGGCAACCGGTAAAATACAGCCGAAGACCAGGAAAAAAAGAAAAAGCCACCCTGCCTGGCGGCTAAAAACAGGCAGAATGCGCAATTTGTGGTTCACGGCCCGTTCTTTTCTTTTGCCTGGCTTTGTGGCGGGCCTTTAATCGGTGCGCCATGAAACTGACAGTAGATGACAAGTGTTCCATGCAGCAGGTCGCCGGCACTTTCATAACGGCAGCGCTCGGTCGGGCGGGGAAATGGATGTTTGAGATAATCCGGCATCAACGGTGAATCAGGGTTACTGACCATGCGGTCGCTGATGCGCCGCAATGGAACAGTGTGCTCGGCATTGTACATCTGCACCGCGCCTCTGATTGAAGTCTGAGAAAAATAGCAGCTGCGCAATTCGCGATAAAAGTTGTCAGGAAAGAAAAGCATGCGAAAATAGCTCTGCGTGTTGGTTATCCAGCACAGCCTGAAACAGGGCGGATCGGCGATGATCTTTTCGGCTTCGGTCGTATCGGTTGCTACGCCAACCGCAAAACACTCGGGAAAATTTCTCAGGTGGGCTGCCTGACTGACAAGTTTCTGCGCCAGAGCCGGCTGCGGGGCAAAACATGCCAGAAGCAGCAATAGAACCGCCAGCCCGGGGTTTACCGACATTGGCATATGATTTTAGTCCGGGGTGGCGGAAACGAACTCGAGGGCCGGCAGCTTCACGGCCTGGCCCAGTTCATTGATGATTTCATAGTCTTTCCATTCGGTAGTGCCGTTGAAAGTGATGATTTTTCCCTCACGGATGAACGACGGAAACCCGTTCTTGCGGGTCGACAGCAGAAACAACGGCTGATTGTTATAATGCTTATTGAGACGGAAATCGTTGCGGTCCCGGTTCATCGCATCGAGCTCGTCGCGGCTGAGTTCTTTGATCATCAGCAGAAAGTCGCGGCCGTGACGGCTGATTTTTCTGGCGATATAACCACGCCATTCAACGGTGATCGGGCCGGTAAAACTGGTTCTGAAGCTGACATCGGTGAGCTGATAAAACTTCAGATCGCTGATTGCATAATTCTTTCTGATCTGAGCCAGCCCCTCGCGGGCCGGGCGGGCCAGTTCTTCAGTTTCTCTTATCTTGAACCGGGCGACTTCGAGCTTTCGTACCGCATCACGGCGTGAACCTTCCTGCAGGTTGCCGGTTTCGAGAGCCTGACTGAAGAGGTTGGCCGCTTCGTCGAAGTTGTTCATGGTAAAGGCATGATTGCCACGCAGATACAGATCGTTGGCGAGGTTGCCCGCCGCCTCGGTCATGCGCATCTGCAGGTTGGGGTTGCCCGGGTTCATGGCGTTGGCGCGGCTGTAGTAGTCTTTCGCCTGCTCAGGCCTGCCCATCGTTTCGTAGATGCGGGCAATCTCTATGGCAACGGTTGCCTGCGGCTTTACCCCGTAATAGATCTGGTAGTTGCGCAGGGCGTCTTCGAGCAGGTTGACGCGCGCATAATTGCGGCCAAGCAGAAAGTAAGCATCGTAAAACTTGTCGTCGACCCTGATTGCCTCTTCGAGGTGCTTGATCGAGGCAAAAAGGTCGCCTTCGAGACTCAAAGCCCTACCCATCAGGAAATGGGCGCGTGGACTGTCGGGGTTCTTTTCGAGAATGCTCTGCAGCAGTTTGACCGCCTCAGCCTTGTTGCCGCTTTCAAGCAGAGTTTCGGCCCTGGCTTCACCGGCAGGTTTTGCTGCCTGTGCAGTCACTCTGGTCGGTAGCGGTGGCAGTTTCAGGTCACTGCCGGAATAGGCCGGCGCCGGCTGCGTATTTATCGGGGGCAAAGCCGGCAGAGCCTGAGCTGGCGCCCTGCTGATCGCCGGCGTTCTCACCGCGGCCGGCCGCTGCACCGGAGTCTGGGTGATGACCCTGGCCGGGGTCATCGGCCTTTCGGTCGGCATCACCTCGGGCTCATAATAAACCTGCTGTGAAGGCTGGGTTACAACCTGGGCCGGCAGCCGCGCTTCTGACTGCACGACCGGTGCCGGCAACGGCATGGTTTCGGGCTGGACCGTGGCCTGCGCTCTTTTCATCTCGACGGTGCAGCGCGCGATACCGCGGCGGGCAGCGACCATCGAAGTGTCGAGAGAGGCCGCGAGACGATATTCCTTCAACGCTTCTTCAAAATTGCCGGTCAGCTCGAACAGACGCCCGAGATTGAAATGTACGCCCGGGTGGCGCGGCGACTGCTCATAGGCCTCTTTGAGAGTCTGGTGGGCCTGTTTGTAGCGTTGCTGGTAGATGTGGTTAACCGCTTCTTCAACGAGAATGTTGGTGTTGTCGAAAGCCAGCAGACCGGGGTTGCCCGCCGCTGTCAGCAGTGCGGACAAAAATATGGTTTTCAGCCAGTTCTGGTTGTTCATGAGCAGGGTCCTTGTCTTCGCGCCTTGGTTTTGACTCAAGATTGACGACTATGTTATCATCAATTCGAAACTAAACCTAGTGGAGGAAAGCATGTCAATTTTCCGTTTTATCTGGTGGGCGGTAATTATCAGTATCTGCGCTTTTGCCGGCTACGTCTACGGCTATCTTTCCGAATAATTTTGCCTGAAATAACCCGGTCAGAAACGAATTCTGGCCGGGTTATTTTATGCCGGTATATTCTTTGAAACGCCCGTGCTTTTTCAGCAGCTCGAGGTATTCTGCCTGCAGTTCGGCGACGCCGAACAGAGCCGCTGTCAGAAAGTCTTTGCGCGTATAGCCGTGCTTCTCGGCAAGCTCTGAAAAATTGCTGCCGTCAGCCAGCTGATCGAGAATTTTTTCGGACTTGGTTAATGCCGGTGCCATTTTTTTCTCCTGTTGCTAATTCTAATTATTTATCGGCAGTTTGCAACTCAACCCGAAATCAGTATCGATCATCGCTTAAATACAGTGCTGGAGCAGGTTGTGTTTGCGGCCGTGCTTGTTGCACGGCAAAACATGAAGTTTAATATGATTACATGCTGTTGGAGCTTAAATGACAAACCCTGCCGCTGAAACGCCAAGGCCGCCCGTAAGAAACGTTTTTGCGGTTAAACTGCTCGGCCTGCCGCTGAGCCGCCACGACAATCTCGTCTGTTTCATGGTGATCGTTCTTGCCGTATTTTTGCAGATCAGATTGCAGCATACCTTTCTGGGCGAGGGCTGGTTCGCACTTTTGGGCTTTATTGCCTACGTCGCCCTGCGTCTGTGGCTCTTGAACCGCCGCTACCCTGAACCGGGCGAAATCATACTCGAAGCCGACCGTATCAGTCTGCCCGGCAGCCTTAATGCCGGCAAGCCAGAACTGATTCTGTTCAGCGATCTTAAAGCTGTGACCACCCGTTTCTTTAAAACGAAAGGTGGCGGCCAGAACCTGACTTCGCTTGAATTCGACACAGGATTTCGCAGTTACTGTGTTAACTGGCTGGCGGCCGATCTGAATATTCTCGAAAGAGAACTGATCAAACGCGGTGTCAGGGTGACGCGGGTTGCCGGCACATACGAACAGGTGATCAGCTTTGGGTTGCTGGTTTTTATTTTGCTTCTGCTGCTGGTTTTCTCAACACATTTTCTGCGCTGACCGCGCCGGTCGTCGGTCAGGCGTTCATCGAGCCTTTGCGGTAGCCGGCGATGTCGATGCACACATGTTTGAATCCGAGCTTTTTCAGGCGGTCGGCAAAATTTACCAGGGTGTCCATGGCGCGATGCCGGTCTTCGGGCCTGGTTTCGATTCTGGCGAGATCGCCATGATGGCGCAAACGGCAGAAACCCAGGCCTGCCTCTCTCAATATCGCTTCTCCTTCTGCTATCTGTCGCAGTTTTTCTGACGTAATCGGGCTACCTGTCGCAATGCGCGTCGCCAGACAGCTTTGTCCGGCTCTGACGATTTCACCGGCATTCATGGCCCGCAATACTTCTGCAATCATCGCCTTGCTGAAACCACATGCCCGCAGCGGGCTTGCGACTGCCAGTTCTTTTATCGCCTGCTTACCGGGCCGGTAATCGTCATCGTCATCGATAACCGAGCCTTCGCAGATTATTTCGCCCGGTTGCGCCGCTTTGAGCAGCCCGGAAAAAATCAGCTTCTTGCAGTGATAACAGCGCAACGGATCATTGCAGGTCACTTCGGCCGACCGCAGCGGGTCAGCTTCGATCTCAACAACTCTGAGCCCGTACCGCGCGGCTGTGTCTCTGGCAATCCGCATTTCTTCGGGCGACATGAACGGCGAACTGACGAGCAGGCAGCGATACGAATCCGGAATAACCCGACTGGCAATCAACGACATAAAGCTGCTGTCCATACCGCCAGAATAAGCTATCATCAGACTTTTCTGCTGCCTGAAAAAGGCACACAGCTTTTGCAGCGCCTCTTCTGCCTGCCGACTAATATTTTCGATCTTCAGTTCAAGCATCATCGATCTCCGTAACGGTTTGCCTTGAATTGTATCAGATTTGCTGCTGAAAGTTGCCGGGTTTGTGTTATCATGCAGCTCACCAATCAATTTCTCACGGGGGAAACCACATGGGTCTCGATTCAGTGCATTTCAAGGCCAGCTACAGCTTTCTTGGCCTTTCAGAAGAAGACAGCAGTTACGAAGATGCCAGAGCGGTAATCATTCCGGTGCCTTATGACAGCACCACTTCATACCGCGCCGGCACCCGCGAAGGCCCGGCTGCCATCATCACCGCTTCGAGACAGGTCGAACTCTACGACCTCGATCTGCAGTGCGAACCACTGCTTGCCGGCGTTCACACCCTGCCTGAACTCGAACCCGACATGCAGGGCCCGGCAGCGACCCTGACCAACATCGAAAACGCGGTCAGGGCAGTGCTCGCCGATGGCAAGTTTCCCGTCATGCTTGGCGGCGAACACAGCATCACTACCGCGCCGGTCAAGGCCATTAAAGAAAAATACGGCGAATCCCTGTCGGTGCTGCAGCTCGACGCGCACTCAGACCTGCGCGATTCATACGAAAACACCCCGTTTAACCACGCCTCGGTGATGCGGCGCGTTTATGACCTGGCAAAGCTGACTCAGGTGGGCATTCGCAACACCTGCCGCGATGAAATCGAATTCATCAGAAAAGTCGGGCACGACGGCATCATCTGGGCCCACGAAATGGCCGACGGCAACATGGCCTGGGTTGACCGGGTGATGAAGCGCCTCGACAAGAATGTTTACATCACCATCGATCTCGATGCTTTCGACCCGTCGATCATGCCGGCCGTCGGCACGCCCGAACCGGGCGGCATGCTGTGGTACCAGACGCTGCACCTGCTCAACCGGGTAATCGATGAGCGCAACGTCGTTGGCTTCGATGTCGTCGAGCTTTGCCCGATTCCGGGTAATATCGCCTCTGACTTCATGGCTGCGAAGCTCGTTTTCAAGATGCTCGGCCGTGTCTTTAAAAAGAACGGCTGGATAGCCGGAGAAGAATGATTTGCTGACCATCCATTTTGTCCTGATTGCCGCCGTTCTTGGTGCTCTGGCCGGCCCGCGCATTGCCTGGGCGATTCGTGCCTGGCCGGGCCATGAAGAATTTCACTGCGATTACCTTTATTGCGCTGACTGTGCCGGCGGTGCCCGGCGCGGCTGCTACAACGCCGGCCGTCTCCAGGATCGCTTCTATATCGCATTTTCGGCACTGGTGGCCGGTCTGTCGGTTTATCTGTTCGGACCGTCAATAAAAGCAGTGATTTCATGGGTTTTTTCAGTCAGCTGCCTGATCATAACGATCGTCGATGTCAGATATCTGATTATTCCAGATACCCTGTCGATAACCGGCTGCTGGACCGGCCTTCTCTATTCGGCCGGTTGCTGGGCCTGGGTAAAGATGGGCTATGCCCCGCCCAGCTACCATATCGATTTTGTCGATTCGCTGATCGGTTTTGTTGCCGGCGGCGGCTTTCTGTGGCTGCTGGCCTGGATGGCGATCGTGATTCTCAAAAAGGAAGGCATGGGCGGCGGCGATGTTAAACTGCTGGCGGCATTCGGCGCCTGGGCCGGCTGGCAGACGGTCATCGCTACTGTGATTGTTGCCAGTTTCTGTGGGGCAGCGGGCGGTATCAGCACCATTATTTATCACCGAATCCGCTCAGGTCGGCAATACAAACCTCTGACGCAGATGATTCCGTTTGGGCCCTATTTGTGTTTTGCCTTTATGGCGGTGTTTTTTTTCGGCCTCGACCCGCTGCTGTCGCTTCTCGATACCTATCAGCAGTGGCTGGCCGGGCGCATGCATTAAATTATTGACAATTCGGGTGCCTGTTGTTAAACTCAGGAACCCAAAGTTTATGTACAGAACTAAAGGAGTTTTCAGGCTATGCTCGCTGGTTTTATTCAGTTGATCCATATTCTCGTATGTGTTGGTCTGATCGTTATCGTACTGCTGCAGGCAGATAAGGGTGAAGGTCTTGCTGGCGCCTTTGGCGGCGGTGCTTCCTCTACCGTATTTGGCGAACGCGGCAGCGGCGGTTTCATGTCAAAGCTGACCACCACCATGGCCGTTATTTTCATGATCACCTCTCTGATCATCGCCGTTTATGTTCCGAGATGGGAAGAAGCCTCTCCTTCAGCTCAGTATTCAGCGCCCTCTATGCCGATGGCTCCCGCTGCCATGCCTGGCCTGCCGATTCAGGTTCCTGAAACCGGCGCTGCTCAGACTGCCGCTCCCGTAGCTCCGATTGCTCCAGTAGCACCGGTTGCCGTAACTGCTGAGCCAGTTGCCGCCCCCGTAGCTGCTCCAGCTCCGGTCGCCGCTCCGACTCCCGCTGCTGGCGAAGCTCCAGCCGCCCCCGCCGCCGGGACCAACTGATAATTCAAGTTCTGCAATAATATAAGGGGCTGTTTCACAAAACCGTGAAACAGCCCCTTTTGCTTTCCCGGAAACAGTTCATCATTTAAAATCGCGACATTAAAAAACCTGATTGCCGCCGCAAATATATAAAAGCTCTTTGAAAATTTCTATAAAAAGGCGCAGAGAGAAGCCGGGATTACTTTTTCGTAAGCTTGTGAGCGAAAGCGAATCGCTGGAGAAAAAGTAACCCGGCTGATAGACTGCGCCGACGAGTCGGTGAGAAGTATTCAATGCGCTCTTGTATAGTAAAAGCAGTAAAAACAGAAAAAACAACGAAGACAATCAAAACAGCAAAATTTGAATCGTCGTGAAATTTTTCACGAAAATTGGCTTTTGCCTGCCCGCGCGCCCCGATATCTGCCCGGTGCTCCCGCTGGTTGTATTTACTGTTTCTCTTCGTATGACAATTTCAGATCGATGGCACAGGCTTCTTTCAGGCTCAGACTGGCTGTACGGTTTTTCGCTTCGAGCAGTGCCGCCGTAACCCTGGCGACGTTGCCACCGGCCAGATGATGCGCTTCGAGGGTTGGCAGCAGATCTTCCTGATTATCAAGCTGCAGATTAACTCCAGCCTTGAGTAGTTTGACAGCGTTAAGCACGATCAGGTCAGGGTTAACCCGCCGAAACCGCATGCCGATCAGCGCCATCGGCGTAACTGCCAGTTTGACTTCGATACCCTTGAATATCAGGTGTAAGCGGATATACCAGAGTAAAAAAAGAACGAAAAGTATTTCAGGAACCAGCATCAGCAGTATCAAAGTTACGGGATCCATGCTTTTTTCCTTTGCGATCATAAAAAGAGACCGGCCGATTTTGCTTCGACCGGTCTCTGATGTCAGTTCAAATGCTGATTATTTGCCTTTTTTGATGTTGTAGAAGCTGCCCAGGCCCATGAATTTGGCATCGGCTCCGAGTTCTTCTTCGATCTTGAGCAGGCGGTTGTATTTGCAGATGCGGTCGGTTCTTGAAGCTGAACCGGTTTTGATCTGACCGGCGTTGGTGGCAACGGCGAGGTCGGCAAGGGTGGTATCTTCGGTTTCGCCTGAGCGATGTGATACAACGGCTGTGTAACCGGCGCGTTTGGCCATTTCGATGGCTTCAAGAGTTTCGGTGAGGGTGCCGATCTGGTTGAGCTTGATGAGAATCGAGTTGGCAACGCCCTTATCGATGCCCATTTTCAGGCGTTCAACGTTGGTGACGAACAGATCGTCGCCGACGAGCTGAATCTTGCCGGCGTTCTTCTTGGTGAGGTATTCCCAGCCCTTCCAGTCGTCTTCGGCCATGCCGTCTTCGATCGAGATGATCGGGTATTTCTTGGCCCATGCCATCCAGTAGTCGGCCATTTCTTCAGAGGTCTTTTTCGATTTGTCAGACTTCTTGAATACATAGTGGCCTTTTTCATAGAATTCGCTGGCGGCGGGGTCAAGAGCGAGGAAAATATCTTTTCCGGCTTTGTAACCGGCTTTGGCAATGGCTTCGAGGATCAGTTCAACGGCTTCTTCGTTCGATTTGAGGTTCGGAGCGAAACCGCCTTCATCGCCGACGGCAGTGTTGTAGCCCTTGGCTTTGAGAACGCCTTTGAGAGCATGGAAAGTTTCGACGCCCATCTGCAGTGCCTGGCTGAATGATTTGGCGCCGGCGGGCATAACCATGAATTCCTGAAAATCAACGTTGTTGTCAGCGTGTGAGCCGCCGTTGAGAATGTTCATCATCGGAACCGGCAGAGTGCAGGCATTGGCGCCGCCGATATAGCGATAAAGGGGCAGGCCGGCAAATTCAGCGGCTGCTTTGGCAACGGCGAGTGATACGCCGAGAATGGCGTTGGCGCCGAGTTTGCCTTTGTTTTTGGTGCCGTCCATGGCGATCATGGTGGCATCGATCATGCGCTGTTCGGTAGCGTCCATGCCTTCGAGTTCGCCGGAAATGATTTCGTTAACGTTTTCTACTGCTTTCAGGACGCCTTTGCCGTTGTAGCGTTTCTTGTCGCCGTCGCGCAGTTCAACTGCTTCGTGTTCGCCGGTAGAAGCGCCGGAAGGAACGGCGGCACAACCATAAGCGCCGCTTTCGGTAATTACTTCGACTTCGATAGTGGGATTACCACGGCTGTCAATGATTTCACGGGCCTGAATAGCATCAATAATAGACATGAAAGCCTCCTGAAAAATATTGTTAGATAACCTGAAAACTGCCACAGTCTACCACATTCGCC
>DAOQWI010000045.1:0-3385 GCA_035342015.1 Candidatus Ozemibacteraceae bacterium
GTTTCAGAAATACCGGCAACACGCCACTAAACGGCCTGACCTGGAGCAAAAGCGATCTGTTCAAGGCTCCCGGTGTTCTGATACCGGTCGCAAGCCTGGCATTCTCATTTTCACAGCCTGAGCCAATAAACCCCGGAGTTGTTGCCACTGCAGAACTGATAATCGGAAGAATCTCCCCGGATCAGGAACTCGGCGGGCCATACGGACCCGGCGAACAGTTTTTGCAGGCAGGCACTGCTGTCGATTCTGTTTTTATAGGGTGCGAAATCATTCCTGGCGGCCCGCAGGGTCTTGATAAAGGCAGCGTCTGGCAGGAAGTTGCAACAAAAACCTTTCCGGTTGCTCCACTTAACAGTAATTACTTTCTTTCGGCCTACGTCTGCCCTGGTTCGGGCTCAGCCAGAATCGGGTTTCTCATGACCGATGAAGTGGGTATACAAACCGGCTACAGCGGCATTGAAGTAGACGAGAATGGCGATACCAGCCTTATTGGCGCAACCGGATCAGTCCTTGAAAAACATCTGGTTGAATATGCCCCCGGAGTAGAATTGCCATGGTATAGAGTCTTCATGCAGTTTCCCTATGGTTTCGACCCTGGAGTTGCAAGCAAAACCTATATTCTTCTGCAGAATACTGGCCCTGAAGGCCTTGGACACGCGGCCTGGTTCGATGGCATTCAACTGGAAAAAGCCAGGCTCAACCAGACAAAACCAACATCATGGAGCGACAGAGCAAAAATCATTGCGCCGGGCCAGACTCAGGACCTTTCCGGCAAAAACAGCTACTACGAATGGTAAGCTTGAATAAGCAATAAAAAAAGCAGGCCCGTTAAATTCCCGGGCCCGCATCGCTTAGAAAAGGTTTTTGGTCAGTAATGATACTGAAGCATGCTCTGCAGGCGATAGTCATAGCCGAAGAACATGTCGTTGCTCAGTGCAATCGGGGCAGCAAGGGTCAGTGACATACCGGGTTTTACGTGATAGCGCATGCCCAGAGTCAGATCAGTGCTTCTGCCGTTGTTAACACGGTTGTAAAAGTTCACTTCGCCCATGAAGGTGAAAGATTCGTTGGCGCTGTAATCAAAACCGGCGTTCACAAAAACACCTTCGTGGTTGGTGTTGCCATCGCCAGCCTGATAACCACCGTTGAGGTGAATATTGCCACCTTCTTTGCGCTTGCTCGAAAGCCCGGCGAAGATTTCCCAGGCATTGTTGGTATCGGTGTTGCCGATATCGATGTCACTGGTTGGAAAAATCGCGCCCAGGCCTAGAGCCGAAGCCATTTCATCATTCTGAGAAGTGAACTTGAGACGCAGTGAGGCATCGCCCATGCCTGAATCAGAGCCATCTCTGAAGTTATAGGTGATCGGTGCAAAGACGTCGTAAGATTCAAATGGCAGTTTGAATGCCACTTCGAAATTTTCGCCGGCGTAGGTCATCAGCATCGGAAATTCCCAGTAGTCGGCATCTTCACCACTTCTCAGGCGATTGCCGTCGCGGCGGGTGATTTTGTTCCAGACCATGCCGAAGCCGGTCGAAAACAGATTTTCACCGAGCGGGTAGGCAGCAAAGGTATTTACCAGACCTGTCAGACCGTTGAAAGTAACATGGTTATCGTCAGATGCCTTGCGAACTTTGCGTTCGCCCGGAAGAATAATCTGCGGCAGGCCAGATTCAGAGTAAAGTACGGCATCGTCACTCTGGGTTACCGGTGGCAGCGGCAAAGCAGTCGCCGGTGCCGGGTTCGGCGCAGTCTGAGGCGGCGAAGCAATATAGCGGGTGCGCTGGCGGTAGGTCACTCCCTGCCCTCTTTCATAACTGGTTCCTGGAATCTGCAGTTCCTGGCCAACTTTGATCTTTGCGGCATTGCTGATACCGTTGGCTTTGGCAATTTCTTTCCATTTTGTGGTTGTACCAAAAAATTTCTTCGAAATTGAACCGAGGGTATCGCCCTTTTTGACGGTGTAGGTCTGATAACCGGTAGAAACCGAATCTTCTTCTACCCAGCTGCTGTCAGCACTGGTAGAAGGCTCGGCCTCATAGTAGTATTCGGTCTCAGGCGGCGGAGCCATTGAGTAGCCTTCCGGAATCTGGTAATCATACTGGCCAAAGGCCGAAGTTGCCAGAGCAAGAACCAGAAAACCAGTCAGAAGGTATGAATTATGCCGTTTATTCATGGAACTTCTGTTCCTTTCAGTTTTAAGAAACCATAAGTGGTTCATAGAATCGGGTTGATACACTTTCCCGTTTTCTTCTATCGGTCGAATTGCGAGAATCTTTAATCAACCGGTAATTTTTTTATGCAATCCTGATGGGCTTTATTTTGCCATCAGATATGGTATGAAGTTTGACACATTCTTTCGGGCTGTGATAAGTTTTTGTGCACAGTTCAATTAATACGACAGGAACCGCTTAATGAAAAAAACCTTTGTAGTGGATACCAACGTCATTCTGCACAGCCACCAGGCGCTGTTTTCGTTCAAGGAACACGATGTAGTAATTCCACTCGGCGTAATTGAAGAACTTGACCGCTTTAAAAGTATTAACGACGAAAAGGGCCGTGAAGCCCGCCAGGCTTCGCGTGAACTCGACAACCTGCGTAACAAGGGCAATCTGTCAACCGGGGTAACACTCGCAACCGGTGGTACCCTGCAGATTATGATCGACTCTGAAGATGAGATGCCATACGGCTTTGGACTCGATACTCACAAGGTCGACAACCGCATTCTTGCCTGTGCCCTGACCCTGAAAAAGGCAGGCCGAAACCCGATTCTGATCAGCAAAGACATCAACTGTCGCATCAAAGCCGATGCACTTGGCATAACTGCCGAAGATTTCGAAACCAATAAAATCGATATCGACGAACTTTATACCGGCTGGCGCGAACTGGTAATGCCGGTCAGTCGTATCGAAGCCTTTCTGCGCGATGAAGGTCTGGCCTACGACCAGAATGACCTGTTCAGAAATGAATTCATCCTGCTCAAAGCCGCCGAAAACGAAAACAAAACCGCCCTCGCCAAATATGACGGCGTTCAGAAAAAACTTCTGCCGCTCTTTCACCTGAACTCAAAGCCCTGGGGCGTTGAACCAATGAATCTGCAGCAGAAATTTGCCATCGAGCTGCTGCTCTGCAACGAAATTCAGCTGGTGACCCTGGTTGGCCGCGCCGGCACCGGCAAAACCCTGCTGGCGCTTGCCTGCGGTCTGCAGAAAACTATCGATGAACACCTGTTCAGAAAGCTGCTCGTCAGTCGCCCGATCATGCCTCTCGGTAAAGATATCGGCTACCTGCCGGGATCTAAAGACGAAAAGCTCAGCCACTGGATGCAGCCGATCTTCGACAATCTCGAATTCGTCATGGACCGCCTCTACAAGAATTCTGACGA
>DAOQWI010000045.1:3485-20228 GCA_035342015.1 Candidatus Ozemibacteraceae bacterium
CTGAACTTCGTAATCGAAAAATTCAAAGACCACAACCTGTTCGGTCACATCATTCTGCATAAATCCGAACGTTCTTCTCTCTCTGCACTGGCTTCCGAACTGCTGCAAAACTGATAAAAAAGAGGTGGCTGGCTGATGTTTCTGCCCGACAGACGAGCCGTAACCTTCATTGAAATAGTCATCGCCGTGTCTATTCTGGCGGTGGCTATGATTCCTCTTTTCGGCCTGATAAGCCGGCAGACGGTCGAAACCGACAAGAATGCCGCCCAGGCTTTTGCAATCAACAAGGCGTCAGAAGTGCTCAACACGGTTCTCGACAACGTGCCGTTTGCAGCGCTGCGGCAGGGCAACCCCGGCTATGTCAAAATTGAAGATCTGGCCGACAACCCGCGATTTTCGCGCTATAACGACAGCTGGGCCCGCAAGATCATGCCGATTCTCTTTCCCGGCTCGCAAAAAGAGGCCGCTGGTTACCCGTGTCGTGGCATTATCACCGATTCGCGCGGCATTCATTACCTGATACACCTGCGCGTCGAAGACATTGCATCAGAGCGAAAACCGCCAAAATCTGAAAGGCTGCAGATCGGTAATTCTTTTCCAGACGGCAAACCGAAAGATTTTGCCGAGTCTCCCGAGCTGACCTTCACTTTTCTGCGCAACCCCGGCATGATCTCTGATGGTTCATGGATCCAGGATTATTCTGAAGACCCTGCAGATACCAGCAAACCGTTCTCAGAGCTCGATATCGCTTCTGGCAAAGGGGTTTCAGAAGCGCCTGGCAACGTCTATCTCGACCAGGGCATGGAAGGTCTCGACGCGAACGCGCCGCGCTTCACCAACCCGACGGCAGAACGTTATACAGCCAAAATGGTCACCGAAAAGACCGTCTATGACGCGCCCGAAAAATTTGCCTGGTGTTCGATGAAAAAACTGGTGGTGCAGGTGCAATGGAACCTCGACCAGCGTTATTTCACCAATCCCGAAGAAAAGAACGGTCGCGTTCAGAGAATTCACCTGATGACCATCAAGGGGGATATCGACGGATGAAAATGCTTAACCGCCGCCGTGGTGTCGCCATCGTCATCGCCCTGTTTTTCTGTTTCATCATGCTGATTTTGTTTGTATCGATGATGTTCAGACAGTCGAGCACCGCCGGTCACAACCAGATCACCATCCAGGAACGTCAGGCCTTTTTTGCTGCCAGAGCTGCGATGCAGCACTTTCTGCTGAAGGCCAAGCTTTTTCCCACCGAACTTTATGATGCGGTCGAATTTGCCCAGGGCAAAAACCCGCTGTGCAACTTTACTGAATTCGACGGGCTCACTGAAAGCGGCCAGAACGCTTTTGAACCGCTGGGCAGTCGCGCTGAGCTCTATGTCAGAGTTCTGCCAACGCGAGAACTCGACAGCGACAAGAAACCCAAGTATTTTTATTACCCGATCCCGGGCAAAAATGCGTTTGTCAGACTTGGCAGCTTTCACAACCCCGATTATCGTTTTCTTGCACCCGGCCTGGCAGCTTCAGACCCTGAAAACCGTTATATAAAACCAGAAGTCCCGGCAGCTGAGCTCAAACCCGACAAATATCTCAAATATTACATACGCGACTGCTGTAACATGACCTACGAAGGCACCAGACTGCAGCCACCGGTTGAAATGGTCGCCGACAAGACAATCAAAAATATCAATGATTTCGATATAGCGACCAGCGACGGTTACCCCTACACGATGAATTACCGAGTCAATGAAGTGAAGATTCAGTCGATCAAGGGGCTGCGCAAATATGGCGAAGAGGCGATCGAAGTCAGCGTCGAAGGTCTGATCAAGAATTTCCAGGGTAAGGTAACTCCGCAGATTCAGAGGCGCATACAGAAGATTACCAGAAAGGGCTCGATCGACTGATGTTAAAACAGACCAGAAAAGCCTTTACCCTCATCGAAGTCATCATTGCCTGCGCGGTCATGGCCATGTTCATGGTCGGGGTTTATCAACTGTTCATCGGTGGCAGCAAAACCGCCGGCCGGGCCCAGTGGATCAGCGGCACCGTCGATCAGATGCGCAACACCCTGAGCCTGCTCAGCAAAGAGATTCGCTCGGCCACCTACCCGACCACTCTTTTTTCAGATACTTTTTTCGACCCATGCGATAATGCCGACCCCAAAGTACCGGCCGAATTCTATCTGCGCATACTCAAAGACGGGCAGCAAATCGCCACCCCCAACAGCGGTGAACTTAAAATCATGACCTGGGTGGTCTGCGAACCGGAAAAACCCAAAAACCAGCCGGGCAAAATCATTAAAAACGAGCTTTATCTAGATTTTGTGCATCAGACCAGAGTTGCTCCGGTAGGCAATTTGCGTCTCAAATCATCGGCTTTCGAATATACTACCGATGCCAAGAACGATTATGCCAAGTCAGGCAAGCTGAATCTGACGCCAATCGAAAGTGAAACACGCACAAAAGTGCTGGTAAACGATGTTCAATTCGTGGAATTTTCGGTGGCTGGCACTCTGCCGCCTGAAAAACCTGTGGACTTTTTTCCGATTTCCGTTAAAATACGTACTCTATACCCAAAAGATGAAAATGTTTTTAAGGAAAATTCAATCATGGCAACCCCGCAGGTTGGCATCGATACCTTTTAAACAGACCTATAAAAGTTAAACATGGCTAAACAGTGGCACCAACTAGAAAAGCTCGACCACAAGGCGCTTAAAAAGCTTCAGGTCGAGCGCGAAAAAGCGCAAAAGCTTGCACAGGACGCCGAAGAAAAGAAGCGGCGCATGATAATCGGCGTGATTGTCATGGCGGCACTTCTGGTTCTCGGTGTCTTTGTCATCGTCATGCGAAAAAGAGCTGCCACTCTCGCTTTCCAGGAAGAGCGCAACAAGCTTCTCTTCTCGCGGGTGACCGATATCACCGGCAAGGTCGAAGCCCGCCACATCGGTGCCTGGGAAGTCATCAAGGAAAAAATCGAATTCGACAAGGAATACTCTTTTAAAACGGCGCCCGAAGGTGCGATTACCGTGCAGCTGCAGCTCGAAAACCAGGTCAAGCTGACCGGTAAGTCAGAAATGACGGTCATGCCCCCGGTGCTGGCCGAAAAAGAAAACAAGGTCGAAAAAGAACCGGTCATTCTGAAACGCGGCGAGCTTACGGCCGCCATTTCCCTCGATGGCCGCGGCATTCTCTCGATAGAATCGTCAGATATTCAGGTAACTGGTTCTTCAGGCCTTTTCAAGGTTCTCTACGACGATGATAAAGACAAGGGCGAAGTCGTGGTCAAAAACGGCCTTGTCGAAGTCAGCAAAAAGCGTGGTGGCGGCAAGCCAGTCAAGGTTTCCGGGTTTTACAAGGTCACCTTCGGCGGCGGCGATATCAGCACACCCACTCAGGCAAGCGTAATTCAATACGACTGGCGCTGAGACCCCACACAAAACATGATACGCATTGTCAAAGCCAAGGTTCATAACCTTAAAGATCTCAGCATCTCGATTCCTACAAACTCTCTCACTGTAGTCACCGGCGTTTCCGGCTCAGGCAAGTCGTCTCTCGCATTCGATACGATTCACGCCGAAGGTCAGCGCCGCTACATGGAATCACTGTCTTCTTACGCCCGGCAGTTCCTGCAGCAGATGGAAAAACCAGACGTCGAAGTCATCGAGGGCCTGTCGCCAACCATCGCCATTCAGCAGAAATCCACATCGCGGAACCCGCGTTCGACAGTCGGCACTATAACCGAGCTTTACGATTATTTCCGTCTTCTGTTCGCTGCGATCGGCAAGCCCCACTGCCCGAAATGCGCGCAACCGGTCGAAGCCGCCACTCCGCAGCAGATCGTCGAAAACCTGCTGAGTTACCCCGATCAGACAAAAATTACCCTGCTGGCGCCAGTCATCAGAAGCCGCAAGGGTGAATACGCCAAAGTATTCGACGAACTGCGCCGCGAAGGGCTCTCACGCGTCAGAGTCGATGGCGATATGTGGTCGCTCGACGACGAAATCCCCGAACTCGACCGCAATAAAAAGCACAACATCGAAGTGGCTGTCGACCGCATCAAACTGGCCACTGCCGAACGTGAACAGAACACCGCCCGCATGAACGAAGCGGTCGAACTCTGTTTCAAACTGGCTGAAGGTCAGTTGCTCGTCATCATCGACAGCCCCGACAGCAAAAAACCGGTCGAAAAACTGTTCAGCGAAAACCTGCGCTGTGCCGTCTGCGATATCTCGCTGCCCGAAATCAAGCCGCGCCTGTTCTCGTTCAATGCGCCCTATGGCTCATGCCAGGCCTGTTCAGGTCTTGGCTTTCAGCTGATTGCCGACCCTGAGCTCGTGGTGCCTGATCCTGACCTGTCGATTGCCGAAGGGGCAATCGCTTCAGAAAACTTCATGGATGCGACCTTTTCGCGACAATGGATGGAGGGTCTGTCTCGGCATTATAAATTCTCGCTCGACGTGCCTTTCAAAGATCTGCCCGATCAGGCAAAGAAGGTTATCTTCTTCGGTTCCGGCGACAAGGTTCTCAACATCAAATATCAGGGCCGCACGATGCAAGGCTCGCTGACCAAGCCCTTCGAAGGCGTTATTCCGACCCTGACGCGCCGCTACCAGGAAACCCGTTCAGAGGGCGCCAAAAATTTCTACGAACGTTTCATGCGCACCCTGCCATGCCCCGGCTGCAACGGCCGCCGCCTCAACGAAGTGGCACTCTCGGTTCGCATTGAAGGCGAGAATATTCATGAGCTCTCACAACATTCAGTTGGTAGGCTCGTCGGCTTTTTCGCAGGGCTCAAACTCAATGAACGCGAGCATTTCATCTGCAAAAAAATTCTCGAACAGATCAATAACCGCCTCAGATTCTTGAAAGACGTCGGTCTCGACTATCTCGACCTGTCGCGGGCAGCCCACACCCTTTCGGGTGGCGAAGCCCAGCGCATCAGGCTGGCAACTCAGATCGGTTCGGCCCTCGTCGGCATCACCTACGTTCTCGACGAACCGAGCATCGGCCTGCACCCGCGTGACAACCGCCGGCTGATCAACACTCTCAAAAAACTGCGCGATATAGGCAACACCGTGCTGGTCGTCGAACACGACCGCGAAATCATGGTAGAAGCTGATAACATCATCGACCTCGGCCCCGGCGCCGGCGTGCAGGGCGGGCAGCTCGTCGTCGACGGGCCGCCAGAAAAAGTGATGGCCGACCCAAACAGCATGACCGGCCGCTTTCTCACCGGTCAGGAATTCATCGTTGTTCCTGATACCAGACGAGTCGGTAACGGGCGCCTGCTTTCACTGCGCGGTGCCACCCACAACAATCTCAAAAACATCAATGTCGATATTCCGCTCGGCAAACTCGTCGTGGTGACCGGCGTTTCAGGTTCCGGCAAGTCGAGCCTGGTTACCGACACGCTGTTTCCGCTGCTAAACAACATCATCAACCGCTCGCATCTCGAAGTCGGGCCTTATAAAGAGCTCATGGGCATAGAGGCAATCGACAAGGTTGTCAATATTGACCAGAACCCGATCGGGCGCACTCCCAGATCGAATCCGGCCACTTACACCGGCATTTTCACCCCGATTCGCGAGCTTTTCGCCCAGACGGTCGAAGCCAAAACGCGCGGCTATTCACCGGGCCGCTTCAGCTTCAACGTCAAGGGCGGTCGTTGCGAAGTCTGCGAAGGTTCTGGCCAGATTCAGATCGAAATGCACTTTCTGCCCGACGTTTTTGTGACCTGCGAACAGTGCAAAGGCACCCGCTTCAACGAAGAGACGCTTAAAATCAAATTCAAAGGGCTAAATATAGCTCAGGTTCTCGATCTGAGCGTTAACGACGCCGTCACTTTCTTCGATTCATTCGTTACCATCAGACGCAAACTGCAGACGCTGCAGGATGTCGGCCTCGGCTACATCACCCTTGGGCAGGCAAGCACCACCCTTTCTGGCGGTGAAGCACAGCGCATCAAGCTGGCGACCGAACTGTCGAAAGTAGCGACCGGTTCGACCTTTTATCTGCTCGACGAGCCGACTACCGGCCTGCACTTTCAGGATGTCCGCTGCCTGCTCGACGTTCTCAACCGCCTGGTCGAGAAGGGCAACACCGTTCTCGTAGTCGAACACAATCTCGACGTCATCAAAACCGCCGATCATATCATCGATCTGGGGCCCGAAGGCGGCGAAGCCGGCGGTCGCGTCATCGCGACCGGAACGCCCGAAGAAATCGTTAAAAATGCCGATTCACTTACCGGGCAGTTTCTCGCCGAGGATATGCAGCGCACCGGTGGTCTGAACACTCAAAAACAGAACGGACGCCGGAGAAAATAATATGGCAAAAGTCAAAACCCGCTACGTGTGCCAGTCTTGTGGCCAGAGTTTTCCGAAGTGGCAGGGGCAATGCTCCGGCTGCGAAGAATGGAACACCCTGGCGCAGGAAGTCGAACAGCCTGCGGCACGGCGTGTTCCCAACGCTCTTTCCGGGAGCATTTCGATCATACAGACCCTCGATGAAGTTGCCATCGAGCGGGCGGCCCGCTGGCAGACCGGCGTCGATATCTTCGATGAACTTATCGGCGGCGGGCTGGTGCCAGGTGGCATCACCCTGATCGGCGGCGAACCGGGCGTCGGCAAGTCGACGTTCATGCTGCAGCTGATTTCGCGGCTTGGCGTCAATATCAAGCCGCTGGCCTATGTTTCGGGCGAAGAATCGGCGACTCAGATCAAGCTGCGTGCCGAACGATTGCGGGTTGGCAACGGCAGCGACATCATTCTCGTCGCCGAGCAGAATCTCGATTCGGCATTGAATGGTCTCGCTTCATATCTTCCGAGAATGCTGGTCGTCGACTCGATTCAGACGGTATACACGCCGCAGATGGATGCGACGCCGGGCTCGGTCACGCAGATACGTGAATGCGCGGCCATTCTGACCAAATACGGCAAAGACCGCGGCCTGCCGGTTTTTATCGTCGGGCATGTCACCAAAGAGGGTTCCATTGCCGGGCCGAAAATACTCGAACACATCGTCGATACGGTGCTTTATTTCGAGGGCGACGTTAATTCAAATTTCAGACTGCTGCGGGTTTTCAAGAACCGTTACGGCGCAACCGGCGAAGTTGCGGTTTTTCAGATGACCGACAAGGGCCTCAGCCCGGTTATCAACCCCTCAGATCTTTTCATCAGCCGCAAGCGCAGTGACGCGCCAGGTGTCGTTGTGGTGCCCCTGCTGCAGGGAACCCGCTGCATTCTCACAGAGGTGCAGGCGCTCGTCACTCAGTCGTTTCTGCCGATGCCCAGGCGTGTGGTTGCCGGCCTCGACAGCAATCGCCTGAGTCTGGTTATCGCGGTTCTCGAAAAGCATGCCGGTTTAAAATTTTATAATCGTGATGTTTTTGCGAACGTCGCCGGCGGGCTGAAACTGACCGAACCAGGCGGTGACCTCGGTCTGGCAATGGCCATGACCAGCAGTCTCAATGATCAGGCGATTCCGGCTGATGTTTTACCGATCGGCGAAGTCACTCTGGCTGGAGAAATTCGACCGGTCACCCAGATTGCCCGCCGCATAGCCGAAGGCAGAAGGTTTGGTTTTAAAAGATTTGTGGTTTCGGGGTCTTGCGATTTGCCAGAAGAAAAAGGCATAATTAAGGTCAACTCTTTACGTGAGGCGGTTAAATCAGTTTTTGCGTAAAAAGTATAGAGATATACAAACATAGGTGATATTATATAATACCGGAGGTAGAGATTGAAAAAGGCAGATACCGTAACATTCAAAGTAGACCCGAATCTTCTCGAAATCCTGCAGGCGATGCCGAACCGCTCAGAATTCATCAGATCAGCGATTCTCAATGCCCTCGACCACGTTTGCCCACTTTGCAGTGGCGCCGGCGTGCTCTCACCCTCACAGAAAAAATGCTGGGACAAGTTTGCCGAAAAGCATGAAATCAAGAAATGCTCAGAAACAGACCAGCTGGTGTTTCTGTGCAATGTAGAATCAGACTGATTCAGCGGCGAATATATGCAAAAACCCTGGCAGTCCGGTCATGATATTCAGTCACAAGTTCTGCTGCCTGTCGGTGCTTTATTAAACACAGGTTTCGGACTCCCCCGGTTAAATAGAGACCGAAACTGCCAGTGGAAAAGTTCTTTTCGCCCATCTTCAGCAGTGATTTTGACAGTTCTGGCGTTTTTCATGTCTTGTCTTTGCGGGCCCGCAGTCGGTGCAGCGGCAACCAGCACCGCCAGAATCGAGATTTTCGCCAGTATCCTTCCCCAGAAATTCTTTATCGAAAAGCTTGTCGGCGACCTGGCCAACGTCGAAGTCATGGTTGGTCCCGGCATGTCGCCGCACACCTACGAGCCTCTGCCGCAGCAGATGAGCCGCATTTCACGGGCCCGGCTGTTTTTTACCATCGGCGTGCCATTCGAAAAAACGCTTGAAAAGAAGCTGCAGGCGGTCTGCCCCGATCTGAAGATCGTGGCAACCAACCATAACGTAGAATACCGCATGATGGAAAGCAGCGACCAGACACACGTTCATTCAGAAAGCTGCACGCACGGGCATGGAGAGCCCGACCCGCACATCTGGCTCGACCCGCATCAGGTAATGGTTCAGGCCGTTAACATTGCCGAGGCGCTCAAGGAAAACATGCCAGACCACCGGTCACAGATTGAAGCTCGACTGGCAAGCTTTACTATCGAACTGCAGCAGCTCAGCGACGAACTGGCCGGAATTCTTGAACCGGTCAAAGGCCAGACGATGCTGGTATTTCACCCGGCCTTCGGTTATTTTGCCGACCGTTTCGGTCTCAAACAGCTGGCTGTGGAGATTGAAGGCAAAGAGCCCGGGCCACGCCAGCTGGCTGAGCTTATCAGAAAGTGCCGCAAAGAAAACATTCATCTGATTTTCGTACAGCAGCAGTTTCCGGTCGCGGCGGCCAATACGGTTGCCGAAGCTATCAATGGCGCTGTGGTGCCGATCGACCCGCTTGCCGAAGATTACTTCAACAATCTGCGATATATTGCCGCTGCTGTAAGTAAAGGCCTGACAAAGAAATGAGTGCTCCAGACATCGTTGTCAGGTTCAAAGACGTCAATTTTGCGTACGAAGACGGCATAACCGTTCTCGAAAATATCAACCTCGAACTCGAAAAGGGCGAATTTGCCTGTATTGTTGGCCCGAATGGCGGCGGCAAAACGACGATGATCAAACTGATGCTGGGTCTGCTCAAGCCAACCTCAGGAAAAATCGAGATTCTTGGCGGCAAGCCGCGCGAGCGCTGTCAGCATATCGGCTACGTGCCGCAGTTTTCAAAATTCGATGCCAGCTTTCCGGTCAGCGTTCTCGATGTGGTGCTGATGGGCTGCATGCAGCGCAGCTTTTTCATGGGTCGCTATTCAACGGCCCAGAAAGAGCAGGCACACCAGGCGCTTGCTGATGTCGGCCTTAAAGATATGGCTTTTCGCAGCTTCGCCGATCTCTCGGGCGGGCAGAAGCAGAGAGCCCTGATTGCCCGGGCCCTGATGTCTGAGCCACAGCTGCTGCTGCTCGACGAACCGACCGCCAGTGTCGACGTGCATGGCACCGAACAGTTTTATCGCATGTTTTCAGAGATGAACGAAAAATTTACCATCGTCATGGTTTCGCACGATATCGGCTTCGTTGCGGCGAGCGTCAAAAGCGTTATCTGCGTGCGCAAAACCATGCAGATACACCCGGTTTCTGAGCTGACCGGCGATTCGCTGCAGAAAATGTATGGCCTTGATGTTCACCTGATCAGGCACGACCACCGCTGCACCGAAAAGGGGCATGTATGTCCGCATTCATAAAAGATCTTATCGAACTGCCGTTTCTACAGAACGCCGTTCTTGCCGGCATTCTCTGCAGCATTGCCAGCGGCATCGTCGGCACCTGGGTAGTTCTGCGCCGCATCACCTATATCGCCGCCGCCATTTCGCACTGCATTCTCGGCGGCCTCGGCGCCGCCCGATATTTTTCGGTAGTTTACGACCTGCCGTGGCTGCGACCGGTTTATGGCGCAATTCTTACCGCTCTGGCAGCAGCTCTGACAATAGGCATAATCAGCCTGCGGGCAAAAGAACGCGAAGACACGGTAATCAGTGCCCTGTGGGCAATCGGTATGGCTGTCGGCGTTCTATTCATCTTCAAAACGCCAGGCTACAACGAAGATCTGATGAGTTATCTGTTTGGCAATATCCTCATGGTCTCGCGCGAAGATCTTTTTCTGATCGCCGGTCTCGACATGGCTGTCGTCGCTCTGACGCTTACATTCTACAGCCAGACACTGGCGGTATGCTTCGACGAGGAATTTGCACGCACCCGCGGCATGGCGGTTGAATTCTATTATCTGCTGCTTCTTTGTCTGACTGCTCTTACCGTGGTTCTCACCGTCTCGGTTGTAGGCATCATCATGGTAATAGCCCTGCTCAGCCTGCCGGTAGCCATTGCTTCGCGGTTTTTCGACCGGGTCTGGAAAATCATGGCCGCGTCGACGCTTTTAGGCATTTTTTTCACCCTGACCGGCCTGGCAGTAAGCTACACGCCAAACCTGCCCTCTGGTGCTGTCACTATCGTCATGGCCGGGCTCACCTATCTTCTGACTCTTGTTTTTTCAGCTCTGAAAAAACCGGTGCGGCAGACTCCGGCCGAGTAAAACTTCGTTCGTAAAAACAGGTACAGAAAACCAGGATATTTCAGGCCGATTCTCGCGGGCTGACCATTGATTTAATGGTAACTTCGTGTTATCCTGCCTTGCCCTCAGGAGAACACCCTTATGATTTTTCAACTGCTCAGATCTTTGCTGGTTCTGACCGGCACCATTGTTGGTGTCGCGATCGGTTATGCAACGGCGAGCGATTACCCCTCAATGATCGAACTCGAAAACCCCGAGCTGACTCTCGCCGCTCTGCTGGGTTTCATTGGTTATCTTTTGTGCTCGATCGCCGGGCGTGAGCTGCATATGTGGCTCGAATCAGAGATCGAGCACACCAACAGCTACGAACTTGCCTGGGGCGCCGTCGGGCTGCTGATGGGGCTGATCAGCGCCAATCTGCTGTTTTTCCCGGTTTATTTCATAATGTACAAAGGTCTGGGTGAAATCAAGCTCGACAACAAGTATCTTGCCAGTCTGGTGCCGCTGTTCAACCTGATGGTGCCGCTCACTTTCAATCTTCTCTTCGCCTATCTCGGCGTCAAAATCATTCTCAGATACCGCCGTTACCAGTCTAAAATCAATGCCGAAGGCGTCACCGCCCGCTCAAAGATCATCGACACCAGTGCCATCATCGACGGCCGCTTCGCCGATCTTTTCAAACTCGGCTTTCTTGAAGGCAACATTCTCGTGCCGCGCTTCGTAGTCAACGAACTGCAGTTTCTCGCCGATGCCGGCGACGAGATCAAACGCAACAAGGGCCGCAAGGGTCTGAACACGCTCAATCAGCTGAAAGCTGATTTCCCTGACCATATCGTGATTGCCGAGCAGGATTTCGCAGACATTGCCGAAGTGGATGCCAAGCTGGTCAGGCTCGCTTCCGAACTGAATGCGATTATGATAACTCAGGACTACAACCTCAAAAAGGTGGCAGAGCTCGATAAAATACAGGTTCTGAATTTGAATGACCTCGCCAATGCGCTGAAACCGATCTTTATCAGCGGCGAAGACATTGAAGTTAAAATTGTTAAGAAGGGTAAGGAGCCTTGTCAGGGCGTTGGTTTCCTGTCTGACGGCACCATGGTCGTGGTCGAAGACGGCGGCGAGCACGTGGGCGAGACAGTGATGACAACCGTAAGCAACATTCTGCAGACCGGCGCCGGGCGGATGGTATTCTGCCGCATAGGTGACAAAAAGTAATGGCTCTTTCAGTGGAGGAATAAGCATGGGTATTCGGGTTAAAGAAATCATGGACAAAAACCCGGTCATCGTCGATCACAAACAGACGATTTTCGGGCTGCGCGAGATTGTGATTCTCAGACAGCCGGAATGTATTCTCGTAATTGACGGCGAAAAGAAACTGGTTGGTATAATGACCCCAACGCATCTGGCGACCATCGCCGATGTCGATATCGAAGAAACCGTAACTTCAGTCATGGAACGCAAGTTCAGGCGCGTCAACGCCAACATGTCGGTGCGCGAAGCGGCGGCACTGCTTTCTGCCAGTGAACTTGAAGCACTGCCGGTCGTCGACAACAACGACGATCTCGTCGGTGTCGTCACCTACAAAGACATCGTCAAAGACCTTGTCGAAGATCATGAAGATCAGATGCTGACGCCAGAGAGCGCCGTCATCTATCTGGCCATGACCAAAGACCCCGAACAGGAAGAATACTGGCTGCAGAAGGTCAACAACAAGGGCTACCGTGCTGCGATCACGCAGGTCGGCGCCACCGCTGAAAAACTGCCGATCAAGCTGCGCGAAGCCACCATTGTTGCCGCTATCGCCCGTTCGGTTATCAAAGAAGATTCACGCGAGAAATTCTCGGTCAGCAACGCTGTCAGAGACATTTTCAGTCAGTGCTATACCATCAACCCCGGTCTCGGCGGCGGCTTCAAAGTCGCTATCGTCAGAGGTGAGGGAAGAATCGCCGTTGCCGCGTTCGGCCGCTGTGGCCATGCTCTTTCTAACGGCAACGAGCAAATTTTCATGGGGAGTAACATCATTTAATGTCACAGCAGGTTCGTGTCCGCTTCGCTCCATCTCCAACCGGTTATCTGCACGTCGGCGGCGCCCGCACCGCTCTTTTCAACTGGCTCTACGCCAGAAAGACCGGCGGCAAGTTCATTCTGCGCATTGAAGACACCGATGTCGAGCGCTCAACCCAGGAATCGGTAGACGGACTGCTGCGCGACATGAAGTGGCTCGGTCTCACCTGGGATGAAGGCCCCGAAGTCGGCGGCCCGCACGGCCCTTACTACCAGTCACAGCGCCTGCACATCTATCAGGAATACGCCAGGCGTCTCGTCGCCAACGGCGCAGCTTACCCATGCTTCTGTTCTGAAGAAGAGCTCGAAGCCAAACGCCAGAAAGCCGAAGAAGAGCATCGCTCGGTTCACTACGATGGCACCTGCCGCCGTCTCAGCAAAGAAGAGGTTGACCGCCGCATTGCCGCCGGAGAACCGCATGTTATCAGGGTCAAAGTGCCCGAAAAAGATTACGTGCTCGAAGATCTCGTGCGCGGCCGCGTCGAATGGAAAGCCGAAACCCTCGGTGATTTCATCATTCTGCGCTCGAGCGGTATGCCGGTCTATAATTTCTGCGTCGTCGTCGACGATGCTGACATGCAGATCAGCCACGTCGTCAGAGCCGAAGAACACCTCACCAACACACATCGCCAGCTGATTCTTTATGAAGCACTCGGCATCAAACCGCCGGTCTTCGGCCACGCCTCGCTGATTCTCGGCGAAGACAAGTCGAAACTGTCGAAGCGCCACGGCGCCACCGCCGTTGGCCAGTATGCCATCGACGGCTTTCTGCGGGAAGCTCTGATCAACTTTCTTGCCCTGCTCGGCTGGAACGAAGGCAACGACCGCGAAATCTACAGCGTCGAAGAACTGATCGAATGCTTCACCCTCGAGCGCATCAGCAAATCACCCGGCGTCTTCGATCACAACAAGCTCATCTGGATGAACGGGCAGCACCTGCGCGCCCTGCCGGTCGAAAAGCTCGTGCCACTCGTCGAGCCATTTCTTAAAAACGCTCTGCCCGACGACCGACGCCTCGACAACCCCGAAATTCTGCGCAAGCTCGTCGAGCTGATTCAGATCAAGATGAATGTGCTCACCGACGCCGGCCCGGTTGCCGAATCGGTACTGCGCGCCAGCCCGCCAGAAAATGAAGAGGCGGCCGCCATGATCGCCACAGACAAGTCAAAAGCGCTGTTCGCCGCGCTTGCCGAAGAATTCGCAAAATGTGAATGGGTACGCGACGGCTATAATGCCGCCATCAAAGCCGCCGGTAAAATCGCAGAAGCCAAAGGCAAAGATCTGTTCATGCCGATCCGCGTCAAAATCACCGGCTCCTGCCACGGCCCCGAACTGGTCGGTATTCTCGACGTTCTCGGCCGCGACGAGGTAATCAGGCGCCTGAAAAGCTGACAGCAGTTTTGGTCGACCTTTTGTAGAAGTAACCAGCAGGCCCCCGCAAACGCGGGGGCCTGTTTTTTCGGGCTGATCACTCATTCAACCGCGCCGGTTCATGATTCGGTATTGACTTTGCGGGGTGCTGAAACTATCATGAGGCCTGACAATTCAAGATATGGAGCAACATCGACATGGCAGAAAAATACGATCCGCAGAAAGTTCAGGCCAAATGGCAGCCGAAGTGGCGCGAAATGGGGCTTTACAAAACCTCTGATGACCGCAGCCGCCCGAAATTCTACTGCCTCGACTTTTTTCCCTACCCGTCAGGCAACGGTCTCTCGGTAGGGCATCTGCGCAATTACGTGCCGACCGATGTTATTTCCCGTATGAAACGCATGCAGGGTTTCAACGTGCTGCACCCGATGGGCTGGGATGCCTTCGGTCTGCCCGCCGAAAACTTTGCCATCAAAATGGGCGTTCACCCGGCAATCACCACCGAAAAGAATGCCAGCAACTACCGCCGCCAGCTGACCCTGGCAGAATGCGGCTACGACTGGGAACGCGAAATCAACTCTACCGACCCCGACTACTACCGCTGGACCCAGTGGTTTTTCCTGCTGCTCTACAAACGCGGCCTCGCCTACAAGGCCACCGGCGCCCAATGGTGGTGCCCCGAATGCCGCACGATTCTCGCCAACGAACAGGTCGAACAGGGCCAGTGCTGGCGCTGTGAGTCACAGGTCGAAAAGAAAGACCTCAACCAGTGGTTCTTCAAAATCACTGAATACGCTGACCGCCTCATCGACGATCTCAAAACCGTCGACTGGCCCGACCGCATCAAAAAAATGCAGGAAAACTGGATCGGCAAAAGCATGGGCGCCGAAGTCAACTTCAGGGGCATCAATCCGGTCAGTGGTGAAGAATATGATATTCCGATTTTCACCACCCGCGTCGACACCATTTTTGGTGTGACATTCATGACGCTCGCCCCCGAGCACCCGCTCGTAGATAAGCTGACCCACCCCAATAACAAGGCAGCGGTCGAAGCTTACATCAGCGACTCACGCAAAAAGTCAGAAATTGACCGCCTGTCGACCGAAAAAGAAAAAACCGGCGTCAACCTCGGTGGCTTCGCCATCAACCCGTTCAACGGCGAAAAAGTGCCGGTATTCATCGGCGACTATGTTCTCTACGGCTACGGCACCGGCGCAGTCATGGCAGTTCCGGCGCACGACGAACGCGATTTCGCCTTCGCGAAGAAATATAACCTGCCGGTCAAAGAAGTCATCACCCCGGCTGGCAAGGCTCAGGGCGACCTCAAGGCCGCTTTCACCGAATATGGCACCCTCATTAACTCAGGCCAGTTTGACGGCCTTACCAGCGAACAGGCAATCGAAAAAATGATCGCCTGGCTTGGCGAAAAGAAACTCGGCACCGGCCGCATCAACTACAAACTGCGCGACTGGCTGATTTCGCGACAGCGTTACTGGGGCGCTCCGGTTCCGATAGTTCACTGCGACTGCTGCGGTGTCGTGCCGGTTCCAGAAGATCAGCTGCCGGTAAAACTGCCTGATATCAAAGAATTCAAACCCGGTTCAGACGGCAAATCACCGCTCGCATTCATCGAGGAATGGGTCAACACCACCTGCCCGAAATGTGGCAAACCGGCCCGCCGCGAAACCGACACCATGGACGGCTTTGCCTGCTCATCCTGGTATTTTCTGCGTTTCATCAGCCCGAAGCTCAATACCGCCCCATTTGACGCCGATGCAGTCAAGTTCTGGGCCCCGGTCGACCTCTATGTCGGTGGCGCCGAGCATGCGGTAATGCACCTGCTCTACGCCCGCTTCTGGACAAAGGTCATGTATGATGCCGGTCTGGTTCCGTTCATCGAGCCGTTCATGAAACTGCGCAATCAGGGCATGATGCTGGCTGCCGACGGCACGAAGATGAGCAAATCGAAAAACAACGTCATCACCCCCGACGAAATCGTCGAAAAATACGGTGCCGACACACTGCGCGCCTTCATTCTGTTCCTGGGCACCTTCGAACTCGAAGTGTCATGGTCAGACGAGGGTGTGCGCGGCATGAACCGCTTCGTTAACCGCGTATTCGATCTGATCAGCGAAAACCCCGGTGGTAATGAAAAGGCCGAAGGCAAAGAAGCCGAAGACCTCAACCGCATCATGCACCGCACCATCAAGGCGGTCAGCAATGATATCGAAAATTTCAGCTTCAACACCGCCATCGCCCGCCTCATGGAACTCACCAACGCCATGGCCGATGCGGTCAAAAAAACCAGTCTGCCAAAAACCACGCTCTGGAAAGAAGTGATTCAGAACATGCTGAAGCTGATGGCCACCATCACCCCGTTCATGGCTGAAGAACTCTGGGAAACCATCGGCTGCAAGGGTTCGGTGCATCAGCAGAAGTGGCCGGCCTGGGACGAAAAAGCCCTGATCGAATCGACCGTGACACTGCCGGTTCAGGTTAACGGCAAACTGCGCGACCAGATCGAGCTGCCCGCCGACATCGACGAAGCCGGGGCCCGCAAAGCCGCCGAAGCCAGCGAAAAGGTGCAGAAGTATCTCGAAGGCACCCAGATCATCAAGTTCATTTACGTTCCAAAGCGCATGATCAGCTTTGTCGTAAAATAAGCCG
>DAOQWI010000046.1:0-19611 GCA_035342015.1 Candidatus Ozemibacteraceae bacterium
CCGAAATGACATAAGACATGGTAATCATGATAGCCAGCAGAATTATGAAGGCGAAAACTCTTCCGGGGTGCATATCTTTGCTCATTTCTTCGCCTCCATTGCGTCGTTGCGGCTGGCAATACGCTGCTGCAACCAGGTAATGCCCAGAGTGATGATCAGCAGCATATAAGAAATCGCGGCGGCATAACCATAATTACCGGAATCGAACTGTTTGAAAAGATAGTAGCCGGCAACCGAAGTAGAACCGACGGTTTCGCCGCCCATTACCACCTGCGGGCCGCCCGAAGTCATTGCATAAATTTCGGTAAAGGCATTCAGTGAGCCGATAACGCCGGTAATTACCATAAAGATGATGATCGGGCGCAGCAGCGGCACGGTAATTTTGGTGAATTTCTGCCATTCAGAGGCGCCATCGATGTCGGCGGCTTCATAAACCGCTTCGGGTATATTCTGCAGGGCGGCGAGAAACAGCACCATGCCGAAACCGGCACCCTTGAGCACCATTGCGATAACGACGGCGAGAAGAGCTGTATAGGGGCTGCCGAGCAGGCCGGTGGTATTGAAAAAGTTGTTTTCGCCCATCAGCCAGGTGGTTATCTGTGCCAGAGCGCCAAACTTCGGGGCATAGATCAGGGTCCAGATGACGCCGACAACAAGCATATCGAGGACATTGGGCAGAAAGAAGGCGCTTCTGAAAAAGCTCTTGCCAAACAGCTTGTTGTCGAGCAGCAGTGCCAGAGCCAATGAGGCGCAGATTCCGAGCGGAATACTGATTACCCCGTAGAGTGCCGTTACGCCGAGCGACCACCAGAACTGAAAATCGCCGATAATGCGCTTGTAGTTGGCAAGACCGACAAATTCGAGATTACTCAGGCTGTAATCGGTTGGTGAGCCAAAGAAGCTCAGGTAAAACGAATAAAAGATCGGGAAAATCAGAAAAGTCCCGAAAAGCAGCATAAAGGGCGAGAGAAACCCTGCAGCAACTGCGGTATCCTGTGAAGTCCTGATAGCCAAAGTGCAGCCCTCCCTGTTGGTAGGTATAGAAACCAATTTTTCAAAGAGATTCTATCACACTTTGCGCCGAAACCATTATCAAAAACTACAACAAAGCGTCAGGGGCCTTCGGAAACGAAGCAGTGCAGACCGAGGGCGTTGAGGGCTTCGGCCTTTTCCTCGGCTTCTCTTTCGGTATTGAAAGGCCCGACAAGAACACGGTGAATTTCATACTGGTCATCAGGCGGCGCCAGGGTCGGGGCAAAGCCGTCAGCGGTAAGCTGATTAAAAACTTCTTTAGCCGACGCTTCGTCGGCAAAGGCTCCGAGCTGCACGAAGAATTTCAGGGGTGCCGCAACCTGAACTTTTGCGGTCATCGATTGTGAAGACCCGGCCTTGCCTGCAGAAACATTAACATTCATCGAAGACGCGGCAGGAACGGCCTTTGTGGTCGCTTCAGCTGCAGGTACTCTGGCGCCGTTGATATCGAGCAGCACCCAGACACCGGCGCCAAGAAGGATGATAATAACGAAATAGATAAGCCATTCTTTGACACCATCACCGGCGTTAGCGGGCGGACCCCAGTCAAACTGGCGTTGATTCGCTTCTGACATGATTTATCCTTTCATTTTCGGCAACAACCGACTTTTCTGCATAAACGGCAGTTTATGCCCACAGGCACAGGTTTCTGATTTGCAGGTTACCACAACCTGATAATTGTTGCGAGCCACCCAGGTTGCGCCACATGCCGGGCAGCGGGTGTCCTGGTCACCTGGCAGATTGCCCTGATAGACATATTTTAGCTTTTTGCGGGCAATTTCGACAAATCGCTCGATTGTCGAGGGGGCGGTTGGCGGCGCTGTTTCATGATAACGCGGAAAATACCTTGAGATATGTAAAGGCAGGTTGTCAGAAAGGTCTGCAACCCAGTCGACAAGCGCGGTAAATTCGGCCGGGTCATCATTGAGACCGGTGACGACCAGATTCGTCAGTTCGACATGTACGCCGCTCTCTATCGCGACCCTGATGTTGTCTTTAACTGTGTCGAGCCGGCCGCCACAGATTTTCTGATAAAAATCAGCATTAAAAGCCTTCAGGTCAATGTTCATCGCGTCGACGACCCGGCAAAGATCGAGCCAGGGCCCGGGATTAAGGTAGCCATTGGTCACCATGACGGCCATCAGACCAGCCTGCTGTAACAATGGCGCGCAGTCGAGAATGTATTCATACCAGATACCCGGTTCGTTGTAGGTAAAAGCCACACCGATGTTTCCGGCAACTGCCGCAGCTTCAGCCACCAGTTGCTGCGGCAGCAGTTCAGCGGTTGGCTGCTTCTTCTGCGAAATATCAGCATTCTGGCAGAACCGGCAGTGCAGGTTGCAGCCATAGGTGCCAATCGAAAAGATCGGCCGACCCGGGCAGAGGTGGTAAAGCGGTTTCTTTTCGATCGGGTCGACACTCGCCGAAACCACTCTGCCATAAGTCAGTGCTATAAGGCTGCCATCGACGACTCCGCGGCTGAGACAACTGCCAACGCCACCCTCGGCAATCAGACAATGATTCGGGCAAAGCTGACAGGCAACTTTGTCCTTTTCCTTCTTATAATAGCGGGCTTCATGCATAGTCATAAGCTACCAGCTCCAACCGGCAATTATTGATAACCGCATAATTAAAACAGATTTAAAATGCAGCATCCGTGTTTATCTATAACCAATAATTGGCACGGCTTTCCACAATCCAGTATCAGAAGCGAGGTTCGTTCGGCGTTGAGTTTACCTTGTAATCGACGGTAATGCTGCTGGCATCGATCTGTTTGATTTTGAACAGGGCGTAATGCTTACTGACCGGAAAATATGCACTGAACACATCGCCAACCTGAAGCGTGCGCCCGGTGCTGAGATCAGTGAGAGCCGCCCCGGTATTGGCGAAATACATGCCAGTCGAATTCTTTGGCGCACTCGAGAGAGCAGAAAGTTCCGGCTTGCCGTCCAGATACGCGACCAGCATCTGACTGCCATTGGAGCTGCCAAGACCAGACTGAACACTGACAAATGACAGGTTGTTCTCTGTCGGAATCCCGTCGGTCAGAAAGTCTGAAGCCATAACCCCGCCCTCGACCGGTGAACCGCCGGTCAGCATGAAAATTTTGCTGCCTGTGGTTATCGCCGTGGTCGCGGCCGCAATATAGCTGTATTCGGCAACCACGCCGCTGAAAACGCCTTCGGAATTTAGATCTATGCGCCTGACGAGAAGTTTGACATACTGATCAGCAGCAGCCGATCTTTTGAAAAAAAGGCCAAGCGAAAAGTCTTTATCAGTAGCAGCAAAGGTGTTGTTCTCGCTGGTAAGACTTCCGGCAAAATCCTGTAACAGCTTTGCATCGGTATAAACATCGAGATTTGCAGTATTTTCGAGCAAGGAAGTTGCCGTTGCGAGGGCCGTATAGAATCTGACGCGCTGGCCGCCACCAACCTGCACAATCTGCAGATCAGTCACACCGTCACCATCAAGATCGTTTTTCGGCTGCAGATAAACAAGTTTGCCATTGCTGTTAAAATCACCAAGCGCGGTGATGTATGCACTGTGAGTGGCAAGCGCCTGTTTTACCAGGTTTGATACCAGCAGATTGGCACCCAGTTCAGTTTTCGTTTTCAGCAGAGCGGCAGTCAAATCGGCTTTCAAACCACTGACAATTGCCGGGTAACTGGCGAGCATCTGGCTTTGCGATTTATTCATGGCCTCAGCAAGCATGGCCGCAGCGGTCGTTTCGATGTTGACAACAAAATTGCCTTTTTCGCTATCGCTGATGTTGCTTTTAAGAGCAATTTGCCCTGCAACCACGTGAACGTTGTATTGGCCATTTGCCGCCTGTGCAACATTATAAATCTGAAGAGGCCATGAGGTGCCTGTCGATGAATTGAGGGTGAAACTGGCAATCTGAGTACCATTTACAAATACTGTGGCTGCAGCAAAAGCACTTCTGACTTCGCTGTCGGTATTATTCTTAACCGAAGCGAGCAATGTCGATTCCATGGTTGCAGGCAGTGTGACCGAACCACTTAGATTTACATAAGAGGCCGGCAGAATCGTGCCGGTGCTACCTTTGCTGTCATCACCAAAACAACCGGTCAGCAGCAGTGACACTGCCAGAACCAGCCAAAGTAAGCTCAATCTGCAATTTCTCATGTTTGAAACCTCGTACAGTAATTTTCTCAGAGCACTGTACCAGAAACTACACCCAAAGTACAACCGCCCGAACAACAAATCAGCAATCGCCCTAAAATGCTCATATGCTCATCAAAACAAGATTCACGCCTGCGCTGGAATGAAGGATATGAAATTCGTCATTCCGGGCGTAGACCCGGAATCCAGAAGTTTAATTCAATTGTGGCAGACCATGCAGAAAGAAAAAAGCCTGCCGACCGGTTACCGGTCGACAGGCTTCTGTCAGTGACGTCTTACAGCTTGCGGTAGGCTACGACCTTGTCGAAAGTCTGCAGTCTGAAAGCTTTGGTAACGTTGTAGAGGGTTTCTTTGCCGCCGATCAACAGCACGCCACCCGGCACGAGAATATTGTAGATATTTTCGGCCATACGTTCTTTTGCCTTCTGCGAGAAGTCTGAGAACAGGTTGCGGCAGATCACCACATCGAATTCGCCCAGTTCTTCCATGGCTTCGGCATTCACGGCGTTGGCGAACTTGAATTCAACCAGGTTCTTTACCTGGTCTTTAACGCGCAGGTCGCCACGATCGTCTTCGAAATACAGATCGGTGTATTTCTGGTCGACAGCCCTGAACATTTCGCGCTTGTAGATACCGCGTTTGGCAGTATTCAGACAGATGTGCGAAATATCGGTGCCGACAACACGCACTTTGGCTTTGTCAGAATGCAGGTCTTCAAGCACGCTCATGGCAACCGAATAGGCTTCGGGGCCGAATGAGGAACCGACGCAGAGAACTCTGATTTCGCTGGCGCCTTCTCTGACACGATTTTCGATCAGTTCGGGCAGAATCGTCGAAACCATGACACTGCTCTGTTTGGCTTCACCGAAGAATTCAGTTGTCGGATTGGTAATCGAGTCGTAGAGGCTGGTAACAATGTCGCTGCCTTCTTCGGCACCGTATCTGAGGCAATGATAATATTCGATCCACGAAGTGATGAAGAAACGGCCGAGGTTGCGGGCCAGTTTCTGTTCGAGGGCCTTTTTGTCATTGACTTCGACGCCGCATTTGCTGGCGATGATTTCGCGCAGAATCAGAGCTTCTTCGGTGTTCATGCCTTTTTCATCGGCCGGCAGCGCCTTGAGGCGGTCGATCAGCCTGGCCTGGCGAGGTGCAACGACAGATTTGAGGATCTTTTCGAGAAATTCTGACTGGTTCTGCG
The DNA here is from genome assembly GCA_035342015.1 of Candidatus Ozemibacteraceae bacterium. GTDB lineage: Bacteria > Muiribacteriota > Ozemobacteria > Ozemobacterales > Ozemobacteraceae > Rifleibacterium. Next base: position 5,378 of record DAOQWI010000046.1, read on the forward strand.
CAAAGGTATTGATGAAATAGTTCTTCACCCAGTTGTCGCGCAGGAAAATTTCTCTGATTTTGGCTTCGAGACCATTGACGTTCGATTCGCCATTGTCTTTGAAGTATTTGATGGCAGCGATAACCAGATTCTGGTCATTGCTTTCAAGCACTTTGAATACAGTTTCGCCGGCTTTCTTGTCGCCGATCTTCGAGAGGGCAAGAATAGCACGGGCGCGCACCGCGTTGCTTTCGTCTTTTTCGACCATCTGGGCGAGAGTGCTGACGCTGCTCTGGCTTTTGATGGTGCCGAGGGCCTTGACGATCTGGTATCTGACTTCCCAGCGGCTGTGCTTGATGTGTTTCTGCAGGTCGATATCGAGAGACTTGTCACCGAGTTCGCTGAGAGCGACAACGGCGAGTTTGGCAACCTGCGGATTTTCATCGGCGAGCAGCGGCACGAAGAACTGTTTCAGTTCTTTGCTGCGGAAAGCTCTCAGAGCTGAAAGGGCTGCGATTCTGATCTGCCAGTCAGCGTTTTTGAGCAGTTCCTTGAGCGGGAAGATCGATTTGAGATCTTTCATGTTCTCAAGCGAATAGCAGGAATTAACGACGACGCGCCATTCCTTGTCGTTGAGTTTCTGAATCAGAGAGTCGACGGCGAGGGTTGAACCGCACTGCCAGATGGTGCGCGAAATGGTTTCGCGGATGCGTGAGTTGTCGCTGTCAAGCATTTCGAGCAGGCGCTTGGTGATTGCCGGGTCTTTGCGCATTGCCAGAACGGTGGCAGCTGCTTCTCTGACGTCGCCGTAGGGCTCGGTGTTCACAACGCCGAACAGAGGCTCGATCAGCTGGGCTGAAGTCGAATGGGCCATGGCCAGACAGGCTTCGCGACGAACGTGACCGTTGATGTCCTTGAACTTGTTGATCAGGGCGGTCAGAGCGCCATCATAGCTGAGCATGCGGGCGATACCGGCGACAGCATTGCGGCGCACGGTTTCGTCAACGTCATTGAGCATCTCTTTGAGGCTGGCGAACGAGGTATCAGACGGATTGGCACCGAGAGTTCTGGCGAGGGCCTGTCTCAGAGCATCGTCTGGGTTGTTGACGAACAGTGAGATGGCGGCCGGAGTTTCGGGGGCCGGGAATTTTTCGAGGAACTGCAGAATGCGAACGGCAACCGGCGGTTCAACGCGGCCAATCTTTTCGAGAGCCGGTTTTACAGCTTTTTTACCGATATTGACGATACCTTCGAAAGCGATATCAGCAATTTCGCTTTCTGAGCACTGCAGAGCGTTGAGAAGAGCGCCGGCATAGGCTTCATCATTGAGAGAAGCGGCAACTCTTACGAGAAAGCGGTATTCGGCGGCATCCTGGTTTTCGAGCAGGCCAAGAAGAATGGGCTTGATGGTCGCCTGGTCCAGCTTTTTGACCGAACCGGGGTTGGCTTCTTCGATCATGGCCAGAGACTTGAAAATCAGGCGGCGGGTGCCGCTGTCTTCTTCTTTAACCAGTTTCTTGAAGAGGTGCTCGACGCCGGCCGGCGATTCCATGGAACCCATGGCGCCGATAGCGGTGAAATACTCGAGAATATCGCCTGAGTCGAGCGAGCCAAGAAGAACCGGCAGCGCCTTATCAACAGAGATGTTGCCCAGGGCTTCGACGATCGAATATTTGAGGATATCTGAATTTTTATAGGTTTCGATGAGAACGTCAACGGCTTTCGGGTCCTGGATTTTGCCCAGAGACTCTACAGCAGTGGTTTTGACGTTGTCGTCGGCATGGCTGATGTATTTGAGAACGGTATCAGTGGCCAGCGGCGAATGAATGTCGCCGAGAATGACGAGAATCTGAATGATTTCGTCGACATCTTCTGACACTTCGATGGCCTTGACCAGCGGCGGAATAGCCATCGGGCCGAGGTTGCGCAGAATGGTCATACCGGCGTTGCGGGTATTCAAATCTGAGCTTTTTACCACATTGATGAGGCCATGCACGGTGTTTTCATGCATCATCGAAGAAAGAGCTTCGATGGTAATATTCTGAACACCCTTGTTTGGGTCGCCCAGAGCCTCGCAGAGAGCCTCTACAACTTCTTTCTGTTCTGGAAACTTAACCAGTTCGCGAACTGCCTTGCGGCGCAGACCGGGGTCTGAATTCTTCAACTGTTCAAGTAATACTGCTGAACTCGCCATTATTTCAGGCCCCCTTTGTTGATTTACTGAGCAGGCGCTCGACTTCCTGCAGCATCAGATCGGGCTTGATCGGCTTCTGCAGAAACGAATTGGCTCCGAGAGTCAGCCCCTTCATAACCATTTCTTTTTTACCTTCGGTGGTCAGAATGATTATGGGGATGTGTTTGAATTTTTCGTTTTCCTTGACCTGGGTGATCAGCTCGAAGCCGTCCATGCCCGGCATGTTCAGGTCGGTGATGATGATGTCGACTTCGTTCTTTGACATTGCTTCAATGGCTTCGATACCATTGTTGGCTTCAAGCACCTTGTAACCCGCTTTTTCAAGGGGGAAACAAGCTACCTTGCGCAACATCAAGGAGTCTTCAGCCACAAGTATTGTTTTGGCCATTATCGGGAATCCTCCGGAGTACTGGAATCTTAACAGCAGATTATAATGAGAAATTCGTACAAAATGCAACTCTTAAACTTAGAATCTGCTGGAGGGTTTTATTTTTCGTAAAAAATATCGTCGCCGGTCATGCCATCGTCTTTCTGGTTCGGGCCACAGCTGTAGAATGCCTGCCGGCCGTTTATTTCGCCCCGGCAAAGAGGGCTTCCAGTATATGGGTCGGGAAACAGGCGATCGAGCCCGGCAATCTGCGCGAGTTCCTGCTGCAAAATCGCTCTGTATACTCTATATTTAAAAAGGCTTCTGGCTTCGTAAATCATCATTTCTACAGCATCTGCTCTTCTGAAATCAAAAAGCCCAAGAAAGTCCCAGGGGAGTTCGTGAAACTCTTTTTCAGATGCAACCGTCGGAACGATGGTAAAAAGCCTGAACCTTTTGCGGCAGATTTCGAGCGGATCTGGGTAAATGCTTGTCAGCAGCCAGGTGCCAAACGGTGAAAGCCGGTAAAGATAGAGCAGGCGGGTTTTTGCCTGATCGAGCATCTTCGCCAGAGCCTCGTCAGAAGCCGAATTCAAGGTTCTGGCGGTTACCTCGTCAAGAGCCGTGATGATCTGCAACGCTTCGTCGGGTTTAAGATTACCGTCTCTACAGAGAATGTAAATAGGGTAGCATATGTAACTGGCAATGTCTTCCGACCACAGTATGTGTTCAGATATCAGCGCCTTTTCCAGCGGCTGATACCTGAGAAGCGCAGAAAACGCTTTTCCGGCATCGAATTCGGGGTTCTGCGTTCTTTTCCAGGCCAGATACATGCTTACATTCGATGTGGGCGGATACCTGTAAAAACCCCTTTCAAAATCGAAGAGCGCCCGCTTTTTCTGGGCATCGGTCAGACTCGCCAGATCGAGAAAATCTTCGTATCTGATATCGAGCAGATCCGTAACCCTTTTATCAAGCCTGCTTCTTACATCTTCCGGCATTGCCGCAAAGTCATAAAAAAATCCGCTGCTATTGCTGCTATAGCTGGCAAGTTCATCAAAACTGCCATGTATATCGCAGAAATCCATATATTTCTTCAGAGCCGGCAGGTCTGGTATGCTCGCAGAAGCGACCTCAGCATCCATTATCTGCTGTCTTTTCGGGAAGAGCGGGTAATCCTTTTCCCATGGGTCGTCTTCGGGCTTCTGCCCCTGCAAGACTCTTCTGGCTGCTCTGATGTGATTTGCGTCGAGAAAGAACCCCGGCCGGTAGTCGTCAGAAAGACCCATCGCCTCAAACGGAACCGTGACATGCCGGTGAAACATAAGATAAACGCGGCCGGCTGAGATCGCTGCCGTCAGTAACAGCATTATCACTACGGTAAGCACAACCCTGACGACCATGCGGCATGAAAAATACCACCTGATAAAAGCACCCGGCAGGCTAAAAAACCACATAAAAAATCTGACCATGAGGCCAAAACATTTTTTTAAAACAGCTTTCATTTTTGCGACTCCCTGCTAACAGTTTTATTTTCTATATGAACTTCGCAACAGGCAAATGCCATGGCTCCGATCAACGGCAACAGATACAGGGCAAGAAGCGGTGCAGCCATGACAATTATCTGAGCGAATTCCTGCCATGAGAAAAAATTTGCGGTCGGACTGGAGACAAGGCCGTACGCAGCAAAAACCGACTGGTCTGACACAAAAAAGCTGACAAAACCAGACAGCTGATCACCAGAAGCAAATGTGACAAGAAGAATCACCAGAGCCGCTGCCATGGTCGCCAGAAAACTGACCAGCTGCTGCCAGGCCAGCTCAGCCGTTGCCCGAATGCGAACCGACTCGATAACAGCTTCGCATACCGGCGGTGAACCCGCCAGTTGCTCAACTGTCGCAAGATCTTCGGTCAGGGTATTTTTTTCAGTCACAGTAGCCATCTCCCATAATTCCGGCAATTTTTTCCTTCACGCGTGCAAGCCTCGACATTACGGTTCCGATTTTTATGCCAAGCTGTTCAGCAATCTGTTCGTATGAGCAACCGGCCGCAAAGCGCAGAGCGACAATTTCGCGCTCATCGTCAGAAAGGTCCTGCAGGGCTTCTCTCAGCCTGGCGATACTCTGTTCGCGGGCAAACAGCTCACAAAGTTCAGGCGACGCATCAGGTCGGTCACATTCGCGAAAATCGGCCAGCAGCTTGAGTTTTCGCCACCAGCTTTTTCTCAGGTTAAGGGCATCGTTTCTCACAACCTTCACCAGCCAGCTTTTATGATTGAAGCCTTCTTCGATAAAACGTGGTTCATGCAAAGCCTTCACAAAAGCATTCTGCACCAGATCCAAGCTTTCCTGGGCATCGAGAAGAACGCTGTAGGCAACGGTAAAGGCCAACCCCTGATACTGCCGTATCAGTGCCTCGAACTTCTGGTTTTGTTGCCGGTAATCGATCATGCAATTCTGCTTTCAAAAATAAAAACAAGGCTGGCGCAAATTTATTCCCGATTTTTTCAATTTTTTTTAAACGTGTTCAAATGCACGGTTGGCGAAAGGTTGTGCAGCAACAAAAAGGAGGCTGATTCACCTTTTTTGTGAAACAGCCCCCAGTTTCAGTCACAGTCAGATAATCAGGAAGAAATGGCGTTGAGAATAGCAGTCAGGCGGGTGCGGGTCGAGCGCTCGCAGTTCTGTGAGGCAAGACCGCGTTCGATGGCCTGGCGGGCCGCCACTTTATCGCCTCTCTCGTAATGGTAAAGAGCAATATAGAGGTTGGCACGACCATTACCGGGGTTGGCGGCGAGTTCATGGTGCAGAGCCTTGAGACCGTAACCGGCGGTAGTTGCGGCCATGGCCGATTCACCGGCGGTATGCAGAGCCGAAGACAGGCCGAGCCAGGTTCTGCCTATTTCAGCGTTATCACCAGCTTTTCTGAAATGCTTCATTGCGGTGAAGAATGAACCCTGTTTCAGATAATCTTCGCCAAGCATTCTGAAGCTGCTCTGGTGTGCGTGTCTGGCGCCTGGCAGAGCAAGAACGCTGACAAAGTTGATTTTTTCGTGGCCGGCAGTCTCGCCATCAGTGATAATTCTTTGACAGATGCCCTTGAGAGCCGGGTCATTGACGGCCGGCAGCAGACTTTTGATACGATCGATACCTTCTTTGATACGCCCCTCGGAATAATCGAGCAAAGCGAGCAGAATGCCGTTTCTTGCATCATCAGGGCGCAGTTTTGCGGCATGGTTGGCATAGGTGCGCACCTGTTCGGGGCGATAATCAGCGGTCAGATAGAATCTGGCAAGATTGAACCAGACTTCGCCGTTGTTAGCGTCGCTGCGGGCAAGCTGCGAGAGTGTGGCTTCGGCACCTTTGTAATCGAGATTCTGCATCTGTGCATCAGTAAGCATGCTGCCGATCAGGGCATCATTGGGAAATCTGGCAAAAGCTTCGCGCAGCAGGCGGGTGGCTACTGCATGATGCCCGGCACCCATGGCGATACCTGCTACGAGTCTTGCCTGATCTACCGGGTCTTTCAGAGCCGCTCCCTGGTTGTAGATGTCGAGAAAAGATTTGTACGATTCGGGCGAAAGCACCGATTTAAGCTGCATCAGGTGCTGACCGAAACCGGTAAAGTCGCGGTTGTAGACAAGTACCAGGCTGTTAAGAATCTGAACTTCGAGAAAGCGGCGCGAATCTTTGGCGGCGCGAGCCAGTTCTTCGGCTTTCATCAGGCTGACTGCAGCCGCACGGGTATCGTCGCTTTCAAGGTTGTATCTTGCCTGCTCAAGGTTGACGAGCAGTGAATCTTTTGCCAGAACCAGATATGATTCGAGATCGAACGCGGCAACATCTTTTTGGGCTGGCAGGGGCGCCTGGCGGGCAACGACGGACGGTTTTTGCACATTCACCATGCGGCCGTCGACAAAGGCCTGCGGTGCAAACTGCTGAACCTGCGGTGCTGCAGCTCCTGCCGGGGCAACGGCTACAGCTTTTTCGACCGGCACAAGAGCTTTTGCAGCTACAGCATGGGTTTTTGACGTTGCAGGAACCGGCTGCAAATTCTGGGCCGCAGTCTGGGCTGTTCTGACTGCCTGAGCAGGCTGCTTCTGGATTTTTGCTTTTGAGGGCACAGCAGCAGTCTGCCTGTTCTGGGGCACTGCAATTACTGCGGCGTTATTAACCGGAGCTGCCCCCACTTCCTGAAGCAGTTGCCGGGCACGTTCGTGTTCCGGTTGCACTCTGAGAATCCACTCGAGGTGGGTTCGAGCTTCTGCTGGCCGGTTAAGGCGCACCAGATTTTCTGCCAGATATACTCTGGCAATAATATTACTCGGTGAGTTCTGCAAAACAGCCTGAAACTGGCTGTGACTTTCAGAATAGCGGTTCAACGAGAACAAGGCCTGGCCATAACGAAATCTTGAACGCAGATCTTCAGGCACATATTTGAGAGCCTGCGCAAAATTCTCGGCAGCGGCGGTAAAATTGTGAGCCGCGAAGGCGGTTTCCCCGGCTGAGAAATGGCTGTTAAAATCGGCGGCTGCCTGACCCGGCATGCACGAGCCGAGTATTAACAGAGATGAGAGAAAAGCGCTTTTGATCATGCCTTTCTGCATGGTATGTGCCTCCGAAAATATAGTCTGCAAGGACTATCGGCAGATAGCGGCAAAAAAAAAAGGGGGCCCCGGAAAAATCATCTATAAACTTTTAAGCAAAAGTGACGATAATTAAATTGGGATAAGGGAAAAATATGCCTTTTTAACAAGGAAGTTACAAGGGAGTTTAATATGGTTGATTCCATTCAGGGGCCTGGTAAGAGAATAATTATAACTACCAAACCCAAGGCCAAAGAGTCTGTCGACAAAAAAAGCTCGTTTGACGAAGCTCTGAAAGACAAATCAGAGACTACTTCACGAGCTGGACACGCTCCAATCGGGAGCCCGGCGCAGAATAATTTGAAAATTCTGCAGCAGCAGCAGCTTTTGCACATGCAACGCCTGCAGGAAATTGCGAAGCAGGTTCAGGACGGCACCTACAAGATGGTCGATCCGGCAGTGCTTGCCGAGAAAATCTATCAGGTAATCGCCGACAAGCCGACGCGAGAAAAGTTCATCAAAAAGATGCTGCAGGAAGAGGCCGAGCGCATACCGGCCAAAGATCGCGGCAAAATGACCGATCTCGAACTGAAAAAGCTCGTATTCATGATCAAAGAATCACAGGACGAGCCGTTCGACGACCCCGAACTCGAAGAAATGCTGAAAAGTCTCGCCTGACCGGCGTACAGATATGCTCTGCCTTATGCCAGGTCAGCGGCGATTATTCTTCATGCACTGAAATCAGCAGTTTTTCAGGCTGAACGAATTCGTCAGGAAAACCCGGAACATTTCCCTGCAGCTCTGCAAGGGTGTTTCCGGGTTTTTCTGTCAAACGCAGCAATTCTGCCGGCGGCAGGTGCAGGTCTTTGAGGGTCTGGTTTTTAAAACTGAATTCCCGGGCCATATATTTTTTATTGAGAAACGCGCGGCCAATGGTAACAGGCACGCTGTCACCCTCGTAAACTATCATCAAAACAGCATTTCCCGTCTGAGAAAACACGATACGGCCAGTCAGATCAGCTCTGAGATTCAGTTTTTTCTGAAATTCATCTTCGCTGAGTGTCTCGCCAAGCATCTCGGCTTCTTCATTGATCTGCAGACTTTCAAACCCGGCAGCAAAATCAGCTGGAGTAGCCAGTGTCTGCGGAGACAGTTCAACGCCGGCAATGTAAAGATTCCCGGAGCTATCGGCATGCATCGCCTGTACAGGAAACTCAGGAATGATAGTTTTTAAATAACTCGCCTTTAAAACGCCATTTTCGTTGATTCCGAAGCAGTAAATTTTCTTTTCGGGTGCAGAATAAACAAAAACTCTGGTCTGACGTCCCTCATCTACGTTGCAGAAAACTGCCAGCGAACATTCTGCCCCTGTCTGATCTATATTGTTTTCGCGCAGCCATTCGTGCAAAACATCGTTTCCGACGACATAGATACGTCTTGAACTGCCGGAAATATTCATACCGACAAACCGCAACGACGGAGTTTTCGACACTACGGCCGGCTGAAAACTGCTTGGTTCACCATTAATGTAGAAAGCACCCGTATCACTGCCGGTCCAGGTATGCACCAGCAGGCTGCCTTCGCCAATTGAGCCTGAGCGGTCATGATAACAGGCAAATCCTGGTCTGCTTTGCATTTCTGACCGGTCGTCAGTGCCAGGAAGAATTTCCATGGCACCATCGACCGCGAATCTGACAAACCGCCGGCTGGTTCCGCTGCCGGTATTTCTTTCAAAGACTTTACCCGGAACAAAACCTCGCCAGATGGCTTCATTACAGAAATATTTCTGTTCCTGCCAGCAGTCATAGAAAATTTTGTATGACTCAGAAGCAGGCTGTTCAACAGGAAACCAGGTTTGAAACCAGCTGCCGTTTGGTATTTTATACCAGTTACGGCCATCGACAGGTGCATATTCACCCTCAGACAAACCGGTTCTGGCAATCACTTCGCTGACTGGCTGCCCTGGACCGGCACTGAAGGGAGCACCCGCCGGCCGAAAAACCGGTTGCCCTTCTGCACCTTGAATCAGGCTGTTTCTCTGGTCCTGGTGCTGAGAATGCCCGTGCCTGCCACGGTCAGCGTCAACAGCCAGGCCATCAAAAACCTGCCGATAAATGTGGCCAGGTGTTCTGGCAAATTCGCCCTCGCTCACAAGGTTCAGGAATCTGTAGTTGCGCAGTTTATCAACAACAAATGCCTCTGCACCGGGATCGCATGCAAAAACAAATCCTGTTGGCAACTGGTTCTGGTCGCCAGTTGAAAGACGATACACCTTGCCTGTGTCTTTGTAGCCAAGATAAAGATAGCTTTCAAATGCACCCGCCGGGGCACAAAAGGTGGTGTAAATAAGCGTTGCTGCTGTAATCAGCCTGGCAAAAGAACTGCGCATGAAGCACCTCTCTAGATCATACAGATTTAACTAGGGAATTTTATCACAAAGTTTATACAAAACGGAATTATAAAAAAACCGCCACCCCGGTTAAGGGCAGCGGCCGTTGTTGTAAGAGCAAACTGGCAACAACAGCATTGATTTGCTGAATGCCAACGTGCGGATTTTAACTATTTGACACTGAAAGGATTGGTGGTTTCGGTTTTAACCTTGATGTCGGCAGGCCTGCCGGTATTGGTGGCTTCGGTACCAGAGGCAGCAACGCCGTTTTCTTCGGCAGCTTTTGCTTCAGCACGGGTTTTGAGCCAGGTTTTGGCGGCGTCTGATTTACCGATATATTCCATCATTTCTTTGTCTGAGAGCTTACCAAAAGTCTGTTCATCGATGATTTTTGCTATTTTTTCGATGTCACCAGGGTTCTTTTTGGCAAATTCAAGAGTAAGTGATTTCAGACTGCGAAAAAGTTTCCAGCGGGTTTTCAGAAAGGCGTCAAAAACCTTGTCTTTGCCGCCATCGATTTCGGTGGCCATGCGATGCATAATTACGGCATTGATGCCTTCTACGCACATAAGCTGTTCGCCAGTCAGTGTTTCTGGTTCGACGTTGGTATAATCACCGGCTTTTTCTTTGCTTTCAACTTTGACCAGACTGATGTTGTTGCGCATCTGGGTGGCTTTTTCATCGGAATCGAGCATTTCGTTGAATTCGGCCCAGCCTTCGACAAAGGCGCTACGGGGTTTTGACAGCTCATTGGCATAGTGAGAGCCGTCTTTGCCGTAGGGATGAATGAATTCTTTGATCGTGCGGTCGAACGAGTGGGCAAATTCATGCACAAAGGTAGATCTGGCACTGACGTCTGAGCCGGGCCAGCTGTAGCGATTGCTCGACATCTGTATGGTTGGGCCGCTTGAATATGGCCAGAAATCATCTTTAATTTCAGGATATTTGGCTGGATCATCAAAACCGGTTGTATCGGAAAGAATGACATTGATTGATGAACGGAAATTATATTTCATGCGATCTTTGACGTTCTGCGATTTTGAATGGCGATAGACAGCCAGCAGAGCTTTCTGACCGTCTGAAAGTTCAGATTCGCTTTTGGCACCCATCAACTGCAGAAGTTGTTCTTCACTGGTAACCTTGACACGTTTTACATCGTAGGCAATGTTTTTATTATCTGAATACCAGCGTTTGGTGCCTTCGCCCGGGGCATAATTTCGAGTTACGGCCTTTTCCCAGGTCTTTTTTACCAGATTGACGCCGCTCTTGAGGAAGCTCTTGGTATGACCCCACCAGCCCTCAGGTTCAGGATCGTTAATCTGCACCACCTTCTCGATGCACTGGTAATAAAAATCGAATTCACAGTCTTTGGCTGCGGCAGAATTCGGCTGCAGACAAAAGACAGCGGCAACAAACAGCACCAGCAGCAACATTTTAAAGTTTTTTTTCACAGTTGGCTCCTGAACTTAACGGGACGGGCCCGGAATGCGGCAGATATTCGCAAACTTACAGATATGGTCTGAATATTTTTTAATTATACAGCCAGAAATAAAAAACACCAGACAGAACGACACAAATCACAGAGCAAACACACTGGTTCTTCATCACAATTGAGTATGCAAAATAAATGCTTACACGTCATCCCTGCGAAGGCAGGGATCTAAGCTATTGTCAACCAGATTCCCGCCTGCGCGGGAATGACGAAGAACCCTTCAATTCTTGTGTGACAGAGAAGCTGATCTGGGAGATACCGAACACTCAGGTGTTCTCCTTCAGTTAATCTATACCACCCGGAAGCAGAAAAAGTTTTTAATCCAAATGAAACCAACTTAAAAAAACCAGGAAAAGAGTGTACACAATTATGTAAACCGTACAGAGTCGAAAAAATTTTATGTACACCGTCTTGACAAAATCGATTTTTATTTTTGCAATCGTTTTTTGAATAAACCTCTGAAATGCCCATAAATAGTTGTTGTCAAGAGGGTAGCTTTTTTATTTTTCCACAGCATTAACATCGCTCGCAATGCTTTTCCCCAAAGTTTTCCACATTTTCCACGCCAAAACAAGGTACAGCATATCGCAAGTTCTTTTGGCGGTGCTCCTGGCTTAAAATAAGGATTTCAGAAGGTGCATAATTTACCAGGTAAAAAAAAACTGCGGTTTCCCACAGTTTTTCTATCATCTATTATCATTTTTTAGATAATTAATCGTCGATGCTGATTATTTCACCGCCAAAAATCTCGACAGCATCAGCAACAGACGGCTTTTGCAACATTTTCTGCCGGGCCTGCTCGTCGATTTTTGCTATCTGCTCAACATGACTCAAACGTACAGGCGGAGTTTCTTCGCCGGACGCTCCCTGGGCCCCTGCCATACCGATTCTTACCGTGTTGATGTTGCCGTACACTGCTTTTGCCGCTTCGAGAAGAATCGCGTGATTCTTCTCTTCTTTAAGCTTTCCGGCAGCAAATGTCTGCTCAAGCAGAATTTCAAGCACTCCGTTTTCTGGCTTTTTAAAACGGGCATTTACCAGTAGAGCCTGACAAACATTGGATTTGCTGCCAACTGCGTTGCGGAATTCCGCGAATGGATCGGCATTTTTCGAAGTTACCGTGGTCATCGGCACCACGTTGTCAGGCAGATGTGTCGGCCGGGGTGCTGGAGACGACTGCGACGGAACCAGAGTTGGCCGGGCCGATGGGGTCGAGACTGGCTGAGCGGTTGGCCCCACAGCTGCTGCAGGCACCGGCCGGCCGCCACGGGCGGCACCAGGCTGGCCTGCCAGTCTTTTAACCGCGGCCAGTTTCTGTTCAAGCTGTTCAACCCTTTTTTCAAGTGCTTCAGCCGCAAAAATCTCGTCACCGAGACCGAGACGGATCAATTCGGATTCGAGCAGCACTCTTGCCTGAAGCGAGCTTCTGATTGTCATCAGAGCCCTTTCAACCCGGGTAACTGCGCCGATCAGATAGCGTGCCGACAGCTGACTTATCTGATTTTTCAATTCTGTGACCTGTTCGGCCGGAAGATCCAGAACCTGGTTCGCCTCCGGATCGATGCGCAGAATCATGCAGCGACGCAGATATTCAAGCAGGTCACGGCCAATCGTCTGCGGCTCGTAACCGCGAAAATACAGGTCGTTCAGCTGTTTAACCAGAGCGGCGAGGTCGTGAGCAAAAATGGCGCCGGCAATGGTCTTGAGTGTCGAATAACTCAAGCGTCTCGTCATCTCAAGAACCTGATCGAGAGTTATCAGATCACCCGAAGCCGAGGCCGAAATCTGATCGAGCAGACTGAGCGCGTCGCGAAAGCCGCCTTCGGCACATTCAGCGATCATCGACAGTGCTTCGGGCTCAAATGCCGGAAAACCGCCATCGGCGTTTTCGAGTTTAACTATCTCTTCAAGGCGGGCCTGAATGGTGCGCCGCGACACAGAATGAAAATCGAAGCACTGGCAGCGGGAAATGATGGTAGCCGGCACTTTCTGAGGGTCGGTGGTTGCCAGAACAAAAAGCACATTCGGAGGCGGCTCTTCAAGCGTCTTGAGAAAAGCGTTGAATGCCGAGCCCGATAGCATATGCACTTCGTCGATGATATAAATTTTGTATTTGCCCTCGGCAGGGCGGTATTTAACCTTCTCGCGCATCTGTCTGATATCTTCGACGCTGTTGTTACTGGCTGCGTCGATTTCGATGATATCCATGAAGTTCATCTCTTCGATGCGGCGGCAGTTGTGGCAGACACGGCAGCAGTCGGGCAGACCACGCTCATCTTTCTGCAGATCTGTGCAGTTGAGAATCTTGGCAAGCAGACGGGCAGCAGAAGTTTTACCGGTGCCACGCGGCCCGGAAAACATATAAGCGTGGGAAATGCGGTCAGAAGCCACCGCAGACTGAATGGTGCGTGAGATGTGTTCCTGGCCCGACAGTTCAGAAAAACGCTGGGGGCGATATTTGCGATACAGGTTCTGACGGGCTGGTGCAGTCATCTGGTTCTCCGTTCATGGGCAATCTTGCTCACCTGCAACAGGTTAACAGATTAACAGCTAAAAAAAAAGACCCATGTCTGGAATGGGAGAGAAGTCGTGCACCTGACTTCGAACATACGTCAATGGTACGTATCCTGAACTATAGGCTCCGGACAGGCGCTGCCACATCACCCGAAAGCGATCGTTTACCGTTGCTACCTTCCGGTCCTGGCGGAGTTCACGGACTTTCGCCGTGTGGAACCCATCCTTCGATGCTTCTAGAACTGGCCGTTGCCACCAACAATGCCCTCTGACAGGGATTCGATCCGCCTGGCGGGGATTTGCGGTGGATAAGGGACCCCGAGCCCCCCATCTAGCACGACAACGGAAAGGGCGGGATTCGAACCCGCGGTGGAGTTGCCCCCACTCACGCTCTCCAGGCGTGTGCCTTAGACCAACTCAGCCACCTTTCCGGGTGAGGGAAAATTAAAACCCTCAGGAAAAAGCAACGCGCCCGAGAGGACTCGAACCTCTGGCCACCAGATCCGCAATCTGGTGCTCTATCCAAACTGAGCTACGGGCGCAAATTCGCTTCGGAGAGAGGGGGATTTGAACCCCCGGTACCAGTTACCCAGTACGACAGTTTAGCAAACTGTTGGTTTAAGCCACTCACCCATCTCTCCAGAGATGCAATCGGAGGAAGTAGGATTCGAACCCACGGAGCTTTCACCCTGCGGTTTTCAAGACCGCCGCCTT
>DAOQWI010000047.1:0-5012 GCA_035342015.1 Candidatus Ozemibacteraceae bacterium
TTCCCGTAGAAGGAACCTGCCGGACAAAACCAATGGTTGCAGTGGCTGTAGTCGGGTTAGCAAGAGGTTTTCGCATAACTTCGAAAGAGTCATAGATGCTATTGAATGCGTTAGTAGCTGATGCAACCGCCACATAAAGATCACCCGTCATCTCATCAGCCGCAGTCTGAATGTAATAACCGCCAGAAGTTGGCTGCATAAAACTGTTCTGAGCAAAATATACCGGCGTGGGTGACGTCAGATCGCTGTTAAAGGCATATAAATAAACATTATTCAAAGTTGAATAATCAGTGAAAGCAGCGTAGACCCTGCCACCGTGGTACTCGATTTTTATCTGATCAACAATATCTGAACCAATCGAATCGAATGAGTAGGTCGATCCAATCTGAGAGAGATTTTCGCCAAGAACAGTCAGTTTCTGTATGGTTGTCGGGTTATCGGAATACGTTACAAAAATCTGGTTCCCACCGGAACACATGCTCATCCGGGATGTGCCAGCGCCAAACCAGGCCTGGATCTGCCAGGTATTTAATTCAGCACCGACAGATGAATAGGACTTAACAAAAACCTCGTTTGAAGCTGAAGCATAAGCAACGTAAATCTTGTCATTCATCATTTCAAAACCGAATATGGCCATATTTGAACTATTAAGATCCAGGAAAAAGGCAGAATTGGCCAGAGCGACTGAAGAAGCAGCTTTTAGGCCAGAGCTTCTGGTTGTGAAGGTTACTGAGGTCGGGGTGGTCGATTCGACATCGCCGTAGCGGTTTTTGACCTGGGCAGTATAGTTGGTGGACGGGAGCAGGCCGTTTACCTGGAACGAGGTGCCGTCGAGAACTTCCGAAGTGATCAGGCTACCGCCGCTGTAGACGTCGACGATCGACTTGGAGGTGAAGTTGGCGTTGGTCCAGGAGATTCTGGCGCTGGTGTCGGTTATATCAGTCGCGGCAACGTTGGAGGGCGAACCCATGAGCTTGTCGAACGAATAGGGCGCACTCTTGAGAACGAAGGTTTCTGTGGTGCCGGGGCGGGTCCATTGCTTTTCGATGATGACGTTGTGTTTACCGGGAGTTACCGACACGATCATCGCCTGCTCCTGAACGTCGGCAGGTGTGAAAACAGCCGGGCGGGCGCGCGGGTTACCGTCGACAAGAATTTTTGTGGACGTTATGCTGACCGGCAGACTTTCAAAGTTGCTGCCTGAAATAGTGAGAACGCTTTCGGCTAAATTAACTCCAGTAATCGAAGGTGCAACCTGAGTGGGTGCGAGTGAAATGCCAGCAAGATGCTGCCCTTCGGTAATAACTATCGGTGAAGCTGTTTCTACGTAGTAGCCATTGGCATCGGGCAGAACGACGATTCTGTAGCTGCCGGGTGTCAGGTTGTTGAAGTAGAAAGCGCCTTCAGTGGTTTCGTTATCAGTGTAGGTGCCATCAGTATTTTCGATGCGCACGCGGTAAGGGTTATTGGGCCGCGGGGGCGTGACGTTGCCGCCGATGCTTGCCGGAACAACGCCTGACGGGCGCACATCGAGCGGCGATGCAAGCACCAGATCAGCAGTGGTTATCGCATACGGGAAGCCGGATGGCGGGCTCACGAACACATAACCGCTGCCGACTTCGACTGCGTAGTTTCCGGCCGGGACTTTGAAAGCAAAGTTGCCATTCGCTTCAGTAACGGTGGTCTGGGGTTTGAAAATTGCTGAATCAGACCGGATAGTGACAGTTACATCACCATTATTGAATTCACCGGCTTTTTTAATGAGCTTATTGATGCTGCCCGACAGCATGAACGTATTCTGTGCAAGCGGCACAACATTGATGACCGGCGAAATATTCACATTGCCGGTACTGGCATTAACCGGGTTGGTAAAAGCAGTTTCGAATCTGTAAGCACCGGTTATCGCAAAATTGTAAATACCGGCCGGAACCCGAACAGCAAAATTACCCGAAGAAGTCGTTGAACCGGCAAAAGTCACAGCAGCACCGGTTGTCGGGGTAAGGGTAACAATGACGTTGCTGTTGTCGGTTTCGCCATTAACTCGTGTAATCTTGTTTATACTGCCCTCAACAAGATAGTTGGCGGTAAAGACCTGGGTTGGAACAACCCAGATAACGGTATTCAAAACGGTCGGAGCGTTGATGGTAGCGGGATTACCGGGAAAGGCGGTTTCGAAAGCGTAACCGCCGCCGACGGCCAGGTTGTAGGTTCCGGCCGGAATACTGAAAGTGAATGAGCCGGTCGGGCTGGTAACCGCAGAAAATACATTTGCAGCGGCATCGGTAGAAGTCAGCGTCAGCGGCACACCGGCGTTATCGGTCTCGCTGAAAGCCTTGCTGCGCTTGCTGATTGTGCCACTGTATGTGTAAAACTGAGTTGTCGGGGGAAAAACCACAGTTGGTTTTGCCAGAACAAAAGCCTGCGGCACGGTAACGGTAGTGCCGAGAGCAGAAACCGTAACCGTCTGAACGGTGGGGGCAACCGCAAATTCGCCACCGACAACACTCACATTATAGTTGCCAGCAGCTTTTACGTTCAAAGAAAATTTGCCAGAGGCATCAGTGAGAGCCATGTTTTCGATCATGGTATTTCCGGCTGCCACAACCAGCACAATTTTGCTGCCCAGGGCGGATGTCGGCACCGAGCTGTCGGCGGCAATTACAGAACCGCTGACAGTGCTGACCTCTTGAGTCGGGGTGGTCGGAACGGTCAGAACAAGGTTGCCAAGCTGCTTGTCTTCAGCAGGGGCAACGCTTACGGTAAGCGGATTCTGCAAAACACCCTGAAGAGGCAATACGCTGAGAGTAAAGGTCTGACCCGAGGGAATCTGGTCAAAGACAAATTCGCCGTTAAAATCGGAAATGGCCACATAGGAAGTCTTTGCAAGATGAACAACTACACCGCGGGCCGGGTCACCGTTGACAAGAAGCAGTTTGCCGGAGGCTTTGCCGGTTGGCGTAAGCTGAGCATCAATAGAAGTGACGCTGCCAAGCAGTACGGTTCTGGAGAACTGGCTGGCACCGCCAGCGTTGGCAGTCAATGTATATTCACCAACGGGGATACCGGTGAAACGATAGACTCCGAGGGTATCAGTTTTTGTAGAATATTTACCATCGGCAAGTTTTGTCTGAGCAAAAACCGAGCCGCGCAAGGCAGACAAACCCGGAATCCCGGTCTGAAGAGCCAGTTCTGATCTGCATATTTCAACAGGCGCGTTGGCCAGGATTTCTCCGGTTGAGAGTTTGACTGTGCCAGACAGATCGGCAAGCGGACCAGTCACTGCAACCGGGCCAACCGGGTTACCGGTGGTGCCACCACCGCCGCCACCGCCACAACCGATAAGGGTGAAAGTGATACAAAGAACACAAAAAGCAAACAAAGCTATTTTCTTACCCACGTTTTGACTCCTCAGAACTCTTACTTAACGATTATGCCTGATATGGTGTAGGGCTCATAACCAGTGCGGTTGATAACCAGATAATAGGTTGCGGGCGGCAGATCGAGAATGCCATAAAAGCCGGTCACGTCAGTTACGGAATAGCCAGCAATCGTGCCGGTGGCCTGATTATACGCCTCAACCCGGGCCCCGGAAACCGGGGTTCCTGTTATTTTATCTCTCAAAATGCCTTTAATACCGAACTGCTCAACCACTACCGCCGGCAGTTCGGTCACCTGAATACCTTCGAGAAACCAGACGCCGGCATCTTTACCCATCAGAAAGCTGATGGTCATACCACCGAAGGCGGCGTTTTCACCATAGAAATAGCGGGTGTTGACGCGTGCAAGAATTGAACTGATATATTCAACGCCGGTAAAGGTAAGGTTCCAGGTGTTGCCCGAAAGGTCGCGCATCCGTATATACCTTGTCTCAGAAGTGGTTGTCTGGGCAACAACTCTGCCGTCGGCAGCAATATTGAAAACCGGGCCGGAATCAGCGCGCCAGCTGGCAAATATGCGTTCGACTGCAGCCTCTGGTGAAGAAGAGTCGGTCATTGTCGCCACAGGGGAAGCACTACCGCCCCCCCCGCCACAGCCCGAGATAAAGAAAGTCATGCAAAACAAAAGCACGACGGCCAATGGAAATCGCTGTGCCATTTTTCCTCCTGTTCAGGGACAAACCGCTGAACCAACCTGAATTTACAGAATCATTCTCCGATAATTTTTATCAGAACCCTCTTTCGGCGATTGCCGTCGAATTCTCCATAGTAAATCTGTTCCCAGGGGCCAAAATCGAGTTTGCCGTCGGTAATGGCTACGACAACTTCACGACCCATGATTGTTCTCTTTAAATGCCCATCGGCGTTGTTTTCGCCGCCGGCATTGTGCTGATACTGCGAATATGGCTTTTCGGGAGCGAGCTTTTCGAGCCAGACTTCGAAGTCCTGGTGTAAGCCGCTCTCATCGTCATTTATAAAGACACTGGCGGTGATATGCATAGCATTCACCAGCACCAGCCCCTCTTTTATGCCACTGGCATGCAGGGCTTCTTCGACCTGCGGAGTTATATTGATAAGGCCTCTCCTGCCCTTGACTTCAAACCACAGTTCCTGTCTGAAGCTTTTCATGACAGATAACCTCCCGTAACCTTTAATAGAGCTTGCCAACCTTAGGGCAAACATTTCTATTCTACGCGGTTTTGCTGCCGGCTGCAATTTTTTTAATCTGCCGGCAGGGTCTTTATTAAGAGCACTGATGGTGATAAGATACTTGACATAATCTACCGAATAAGGAAACTGCAACAAAATGCTCGATCGAATCGACAAACTGGTTTTCTACTTTACCATTGAATGCGCCAATTGCCACAATGTTATGAAAGTCAGCCACACCTCAGTCGAGGAAAAAGCTGGTGAGATGTCCTGTAGCCTGTGCGGCAAAGACGTCAAGATTCCGAACCACATGGATCTCGTTACCTCGGCCAAAATCCTGAATGCCTATCTGGGCGACAGCTTGAACGCCAAATACATCAATCTCAAAATGAACGAGAAATACGAAAAGCCCTCAGACGCCCCGCC
>DAOQWI010000047.1:5112-16743 GCA_035342015.1 Candidatus Ozemibacteraceae bacterium
AATACATCAATCTCAAAATGAACGAGAAATACGAAAAGCCCTCAGACGCCCCGCCAGCGCACTGAGAACGTCTGAAACGTCGTATCTGCGTGTATTACGTCATGCCCGCGCAAGCGGGCATCTCAAGAACAGCGGCTTAGATTCCCGCCTGAGCGGGAATGACGTATAAGATTCGCTTTAGATTACAGCCTTCGCGGGGATGACGGGTGTGTGAAGTATCAGTTTATTTTCGCGAGCACGCCTTTGTTCACTTCTGCAACTGCAGCATGACTGACGAGCTGTTCTACAAGGGCGAAGGCGAACTCAAAAGTCGTGCCGGCAGCGCGTGAGGTCGTGATGTTGCCGTCTATGACAACCCGGTCTTCGCAATAGCAGGTTCCCTGCATGTGGCCGGCAGCAGCCGGGTGTGAGGTTGCCCGGCGATCTTTCAGCAGCCCGGCCTTAACCAGAACTGCCGGTGCGGCGCAGATGGCGGCAAGCTTTTTTCCGGCTTTGTGCATAGTCATGAGTAACTGCAGCACCTTTTCACTCTCAGCAAGATTTTTTGTGCCCTCGATGCCGCCAGGGAGCACCGCCATATCGAAATGCTGCGGGTCTACCTTGTCAACAGTCATATCGGGCAGCATTTTTATGCCCCGCGAGCCGGTAATCGGCCCAATCTCTGCGACAATACCGGCAATCACGGCCTCGACGCCAGCGCGCCGCAGAACGTCGACAGTGATCGTCAGTTCCATTTCTTCAAAGCCCTGGGCCATAAAAACAACGACTCTGGGTGCCATCAGAAAACCTCCCGCATTCGGTTTGTCAGATCAAAAATTCTTTACAGGCCGAGAAAACCCGGTCAACCGTGATCGCGCGCATGCACAAATTACTATTACAGGCTGTAGCGCGATGATTATACGAACTCACACAGGGCGAGCAGGCCAGATCAGAGGCAATGGCGACCTTGTTTCTGCCAAGAGCACTGTAAAGCTTCGGAGTCTCTGGCCCGAAAAGCGTTATTACCGGCAGATCGGTCAGTGATGCGAAGTGCGAAGGGCCGCTGTCGTTGGTAATCATCAGATCACAGAGCGAATAAAGGACCAGCAAATGTCTGAGGGAAGTCTGCCCGACCAGGTTCGCCACCCTGGCGCTGCCGAGTGAAGCCTGCACGTGTTCTGATTCAGCCCTTTCAGACTTAACGCCGGTAAGAACGATAACAACGTTTTCATCGGCCAGCAGGCGGCGCCCGAGTTCAATGAAGTTTTCGAGGGGCCAGCGCCGCAGCGGCACCAGATCGCTCGAATTGGCATTGAGAATGACCAGTCGCGACTGCTCGTTCACAGCCGGGCAATGTTCAGAAACCAGTCGACGCACCTGCGTTTTTTCATCGGACGAAGTGACGAGTTTCGCCAGTTCGAGCTGTTCAAGCGGTTTAACCGGGGCTTTAACGAGAGGCACCTGGCCTGATGGCTGATTAAGAGCTTCGATCATACTGAGAAAAGTCTGAGCAGTGTGAATGTGGCAGTTGTATTGCACCGGATGAGAAAAAAAGCTGC
The DNA here is from genome assembly GCA_035342015.1 of Candidatus Ozemibacteraceae bacterium. GTDB lineage: Bacteria > Muiribacteriota > Ozemobacteria > Ozemobacterales > Ozemobacteraceae > Rifleibacterium. Next base: position 6,651 of record DAOQWI010000047.1, read on the forward strand.
CCTTATACATGCCTTCCATGGTATAGCGGTTGAACCCGCAGGTTGCTGCTGCTCCCGAAAGCTCGGTAAGAATAGCCGAGGCCCGCGAAAAGAATTCAAGATCGAGGGCCACGTCAAAACGCATGAAGTGCAATTTGAACAGAACTGCGAGAGAATCTTTAACAAAGGTCTGCATATCAGTCGTTCTGATGGTGTGAATATTAGCTTCTGGCACCAGACCAAGCATATTAACCGCGGCAGTATTTTCGGCAAAAACGAGAAAATGAAACTCGACGCCCGGCCAGAGTTCCTGAGCCCGGCGCAGCATCGGATACATCAGAATCGTACTGCCCATTTCAGCTGGCTTGACGAACAGCATTTTTTTTACGCCATTCAGGGCGCCGCCTTTGCGAGGCATGAACCGGTCGATCAACCAGCGACGCAAACTCAAAGCCGCACAGAGAACCGGCCCGACTGTCGCATCGATTTTTCGCATTGTATCTGGTTTCATAATCAAAACACCTTGTATGGTATGAATTCGTGAGGCTGCAGCAGGCCATCCATGCGGGTAATATTGATTCGACGAATCTTGCGGCCGCATGAATAAATATCGAGAGATTCGGAAGCGGTTTTTGTGAACTTCCCGCCAAAGAAAGCCGATTCCGGGTGGTGGTCGGCATCGACAAAAACGACATCAGTGCCGGGTGGCAGGGTTTTTCCGCGCCACCAGACTCTGAAATTACCGTTGACATAGAGCTCGATCAGACGCTCCGGTTCGATACCGCCATAATAGCCAACCAGCGTTGTCAGAGTGGTTCCCTGAACGACGAACAGGCGTTTTCGCCCGGTTTCTGCATCAACCCGGCGCACAAATTCGCCCATCTGTTTCCAGCCGTGCATGCGCACAGTGACATCAGATCTGACCGGCAGCGGCAGCAGCAAAGTAATGCTCTGTGTGAGAGCTATTACCGCCAGCAGCATCGAAGGTCCGGCAACCCATTTGAAGCGCCGCCACGAACCGGCGGCGATGCCGGCACTCAACCATTCAGCGACCAGCAGAAAAGCGCTCAGGTAAGCAACCTGTGGCCAGTTGGCCTCGACTTTAGACTTGAGACCGGTCCAGGTAAAAAAAAGCATGCTTGGCAATGCCAGCCAGGCGAGAAAAAAGCGCACTTCATCATTGCGGCGGTATGCCTGAAAGGCCTGCTGGCAGACGATCCACCAGATAACCGGAAAAAGCGTCAGGCCGACGGTGCCAAGCTGGCCGCCGAGATATTCGCCGACATTGCGGCCAAGTGAACGGGTATTGGCGCTCAAACCGTGATCGAACTGAAATTTGAAAGAGATCCAATCATGGTTGAGGTTCCAGTAAATGATTGGCAGGGTGCCGGCGGCTGCCAGCAAAACCATGAACCAGTAGCGTCTGGTTACGACGAGATGGCGATAGCGGCTGAATCCGAGAATGGTAATTGCGACACCGGGCACAAACATGATCATGTTATATTTGCCAAGCGCCCCCAGGCCTAGCGCCACCCCGGTCAGCACCCACCAGACCGGTTTTTCATCGTTAATGGCACGGCAGAAAGCCAGCATGCCGGCAGCCCAGGCGATTGCGAGGGGGGTATCAGGCGTAGTGACGAAACCGAGAGCAGCCCCGGCCGGCGTGAAGTTAACCACCAGCGCGGCGACAAAACCGGCGGCGGCATTTTTCAGGCAGTCTCTTCCGACAGCGAACAGGCACCAGCCAACGAAGGCTGAACCAAGTATCGAAATAAGGCGAACTTCGAGGGGGCTTTCCCCTGGCAGCAGACGAAAAAGAGCGATCAGCCAGGCCACCAGCGGCGGGTGATCGAAATACGACCAGTCGAGGCGGCGCGACAGTTCCCAGTAGTAGCTTTCATCGGGAGTCAGGTCGAGATACAGCGACAAAAACAGGCGAAAAGCGATAAGCAGGCCGGTCAGCCAGAAGAATCTGTTCTGCCAGACAGCTGTGTCTGATGAGTTATTCAATGGTAGCGCGACTGATTCAGACAAAATCGTACCTTTCTGCATGAAATTGACGGCGATTATAGCATACCTGACCCGTCAGTCACCAAAGGCAAAAAAAACTGGCGGGTTTATGTACTGACAAAAGAGTGATATATTGCAACCACCTGCCCGTGAAAGGAAAACTATGGAACCTGCAGATTTTGCCGTAAGAATTGAAGAAGTCATGGCGGAAGAGTGCTCGAGCTATGAATGTGTGCTTCTCGACGATAATGAAATCGGGGTTCTCTGGACCTTTCTGATCGAAGACTCGATCAGCGGCTATCTTGGCATAGAAGAGAACGAAGAGACCCTCAATGTAAGAACCGTTTCGGTCGGTCTGCATCTGAAGGATATCACTGACAACAGTCGTGAAGAGCTGCTTGCGATTCTCGAAATGAATGCCGAGCTCATCAATGCCAATTTCAGCGCCGTAAAATACCCGGCAAAACCGCCGAAAGACGAGAATGACGAAGAAGTTGCCTTTGCTGATGAGGGGGAAGACCTGATTTTTGAAGACGATGAAGATGAAGAGCAGGAAATGAGGGATCTGCTGATCATTCAGACCCGGCTGCCCTTTGACGCATTCGCTCCTGAAGATTTCGGCGCCTTCGTACAGAACCTTCTTTTTCAGGCAGATACCATGCTTAACCGTGATGAAGAAGACGACGACGGAAATGACGATCAGGAGGAATGATCGATGAACGCCCCGGCCAGCCTGCCTGAAGATATCCGCCAGGACATAAGCATCTACCTTGCACCGGAAGAAACGGTATTGAAGGCTCTTTCGCCTTTTGGCAACAAAACAGCTGCAAGTGGACAGGTCTGGCTGATTCTTACGAGCCACTCGATAGTTTTTCACACCTGCGAAACCGGCAAGGAACCTCTGATTGCCATGCTTGCCAGAAAAGATATACATGAGATCGAGTATTTTCAGCGGCCGGTGGGCGTGCAGCTGACCTTTGTTCCGGTCGGCAATTCGCAAAAAGTTTCGAAACTGAATTTTTCGAATGAAAAACTCGAGGAACTCGAAGATTTCTGCGAAGATCTGGCTGATCTGATCAGCTTCAGAAAAGAAACGGCATCAGGCATAAAGACCTACAGCCCGGCACCGGCGCAGCAACCGCCTAAAATCGCGCCGCAGAGACCGTTAAAAAATGACGAAGTTCCTGAACTAAGGCATGCAGCTTCGGCAATCAGGCATGCAGACAAGCCAGAACCGACCGCCAGAGTCATTTCGGGCGAAGAACCGTCAGCTACCGATTCCGTTGCACCTGAGCCGGCAAAAGTCGCAACTGCTGCCAAAGCGGCTCCGGCGGAGACTGCAAAGGCAAGAGCAACTGCCAGAACTGAGCCGCCTGAGGTCAAGATTGTTAAAGCTCCGGCTGTCGACCTGGCCAGCACTTCGGCCAGTATTGCGACCACCGCTGCAACTGCCGCTTCAGTGGCAAGCAAGGCGGCCGGCAACGCGCAGAAGGTCGCCAAATCTGAAACCGGCAGTGATCAGGCGACGCCGGGTTTTGAATTCAGAGCCGGTTACGTGCTTGCCGCGACGCTCATTTCAGTGCTGGTGGCTTTCGTCTGGTACAGGTTTTTTCTCTTCGTTTCAGACTGGAAATCAGTCCGAAATTCTTAACCCTGCTGTCACAAATGACTTCAAGACTCTCCTGTCATTCACGCGAAAGCGGGAATCTTGTCTTAAAAAGCTTAGATCCCCGCCTTCGCGGGGATGACAGAATGGTTCGCGGGGATGACAGAATGGTTCGCGGGGATAACGCGCTGATTATCAATTCAGCCGATGGAATGTGGCAAGGAACCGATTCTGCATGAAAAATCTGCTGCCATTGCTCGTATTCGGAACTGCGGACAGCATTGCCATTGTAGTTTCCGGCATTATGGCATATCAGCTCAGACTGTCGAGCTTTTTCAAGGTTGATGAATATCTGCAGAACCCCGGGCAATACTGGTTACTGCTTGGCGTAGCACTGTTACTCTGGCATCTTATGGCGGCCGCGGCCGGAGCTTATCGCCGCAAGCCGGCGATTTTCAAGATCGACGAGCTGCTGTTTCACTATAAAGCTTCGATCATGCTGGTATTTATGGTAATGTCAGCGACATTTCTCTACAAGCATTACGATTATTCGCGCCTGATCGTGATTTTTTCAGGCATTTTTCTGGTCTTCAGCGGCAATCTTGCACGCCAGATTGCTCACAAAATACTCGGACATCTTTATACATCAGGAATCGGCAATCGAACTGCCTGCCTGTATGGCAGTTCGGCAAGCAGCTCATTTCTGCAGCAGCGCATTGGCAACAACCCAGGCTGTGGCTTGAAACTCTTCGAGTGTCCGGCAAAAAACGACAACGAGCTGATGGAATTCTTAAAGTCTCAGAGTATCGACGATCTGTTTCTTTTTCGTGATCAGGCAGAATACGAGTTCATCTGGCAACTGCGAGAAGCCTCTTTGAATCAGGATATGACCGTGCATCTGGTTCCGTCATTCGCGAATCTTTATCTGCGCAACCTTCAGGGATTCTTCTTCGACGGCATGGTTATGCTCAGCATGAGTTCGCCCAATGGCCGCAGAGCCGGCATGCTCGCCAAGCGTTTCATCGACATTACAGGTTCGGTGCTGGCTTTATTGCTGTTCTCACCGATTTTTCTGATAACCGCAGTTCTTGTAAAACTGGATTCGCCGGGGCCGGTTTTTTTCAGGCAGCGCCGCAATGGCCTTAATGGTGTCGAGTTTGATATTTTCAAGTTCCGTACCATGCAGCAGTCGGCAGACCCTTATGCCGAAACGCCACGTGAGCGGGCCGACCCGAGAATTACCCGTCTGGGCAGATTTTTGCGAGCTACCGGCATTGACGAACTGCCGCAAATGTTTAATGTACTGCGGGGCGAAATGAGTCTGGTCGGGCCCCGGCCCGAAATGCCATTCATAACCAGAAAATATACCGCTCTCGAACGGCAGCGGCTCAAGGTCAAGCCTGGCATAACCGGTCTCTGGCAGGTATATGCGAGATCAGAAAACCTGCCCATTCATCATCATATCGAGTATGACCTGTTTTACATCGAAAACATGTCGATACTGCTCGATCTGATCATCATCATCGACACACTGCCAACGGCGATCATGCGCACCGGCATCTGAAACGGTCTGTTTTTTAACGAATCACAGGCCGGAGGTCTTGAACTGACCCCAGAGATTGGCAAAGCCGGAGATGGCTTTTCCCGACTCCGAGACAAGACCTGATTTATTCAATCTGATCAGGTAAGAGGCGTTGGCACGCAGCATGCGGTAAGGCACGAGTTCGAGCACGCGATTACCGTCTTTCCAGGTGACAGAGAAGTGGCTTTTCAGCGTGCTGCCATCGACGGTGAGTTTTGAGTTTGAATCCAGGCTGGTGATTTCGATCTGCAGATTGCTGTATAAAGATTCAGTGTTCATAGGTCGGTCAAAAGTAATTTTGAACGGCCCGTTGCGGCCCACAGTCGTGTCGCCGTTTTTCGGACTGGTGGCAACAATCGAGGGTGCCGGATCGACATCGGTAACGAATTCGCCATACATGCCTGAATAATTTTTCAGCATGCGACCATCGGCGGCTCTGGCTTCCCATCGGCTAACAAGCAGGCTGTAGCGGGTTACCGGTCGCAGCATGAAATTTGGGTATAATTTCAGCAACGTGTCACCCACCCACTCGACCTTGAACTTGCGCAGAATTTCAGGGCCGGAAATCGACAGCATGGAGCCAGTATTCTTGTTTTCGATCATCAGGTTAACGTTGTCGAAAATAGTGCTTTTTTCCATGGCCTGGCCGAAGCCAATCACGAATGGCGAGGTAACCGAAAAGGCTGTCTGGCCGTTATAGGGCCTGACAAAAGAAATTACCGCCTGTGAATCAGGCAAAGTGCCTGCTTTTGCCATTCTGGCCCGCACCAGTGTCAGACCATCAATCGATACCGGCACGTTGTAGCCTTCGATTGTCTGATAGCCTGATCTGGCGAGGCGCAGCAGCACTTCTGAATTACCGGCAGTGTTCGATGAAACCAGGGCGCGGCCGTCAGTCTGGGCAGAAACAGCCTGAGCCGCGCCGGCATCGACCTGAACTTCGGCCACCGGTTTAAGCACGCCGGCAGAAAGTTCGACGGTCGTCACTTCAAGCATGCCGCGCTTGAGTTGAAATGAATCGCCCCGGGCGATTGCAACGGTGACGCTGTCGTAACCGGGGTAAAAAGTCAGATTGTCGACGATGCGCATTCCTTCTGGAACAGCGAGATTAGCAATGAATGAAGCTTCCCAGTCATAATAGCTTACGATAACTTTCGCGTTCGAGGCAACGACACTGCTCTGATCAAGATTGAATTCAACCGCGCCCGAAGAATCAGACACTCCCGAATCGGCAAAGCCTTCAATCGAAACCCTGGCGCCGGCAACCGGAATAAAGGGGCTGGCCGGGTCTGAGGTAACGCGGCTCGTCAGCAGCGAAGAGCGGTCAGCATTGATTATCAGACGATATACGGCATTGCCGATAACCTCTACGGTCACTTCGGCTTTCGTTGAAGTGCCGCGCACATCTGTAGCTATGCAGACAATCTTATTGCTGGAGGTCTGGGCGGGCGCTTTCCAGATGGCGTTGTTACCACTGGTATTGATAATTGTGCCGCTCTCAGCCTGCCAGGCAATAGCCACCTGACCACCGGCCGGGTCGACGGCTTCGGCGCGCAGATCGATTTCGCTCAGTGGCCCGACGATGGTTTTTGAAGCAAAGATATTCACAACCGGTGCCAGTGTCAGGCTGGCCGTGTCGCTTGCCGTGGTGTCACCTCTATTTATTGAAGTTTCAGGGTCGGCAGCGGCTGGGTTCACCGATGATAAAGAATTTGAACTGGAACACCCGGCAAAGGTCATTACCAACCACGCACAGGCAACCAGAAAGAATATCTGAGACAGGATTTTGTGTGTTTTCATAAACACCTCCGGCTGATCGCCCTATCGACCGAATGCGGAAATTTATTAACGACTGCCGGAAAACTTAATGTACACAGGCCGACCGATTTAGGGCGGCATCGCATCGTTAATCGGGCAGAGCAATCGTGTAATTTTGAAAAATTTGGGCTTGATTCGCAGAAAGGTTTCTGTTATAGTAGACTTTCACATCGGCTCTATATTGGAGGTTTGAAAATGTCTAGAGTATGTATGGTTTGCAATCGTGGACCACAAGTTGGCTTCAAGCTGAGCCACTCTCATCATCGCACCAAAAGGCGCTGGAGCATCAACCTCCAGAGAAAACGCGTAATGCTTAACGGCACCCGCGTTCGCGGCTATGTATGCACCCGCTGCCTGGGCAGTGATAAGGTAGTTGCAGCTAACTGAAACTTTTTTTCAGCTCTGACGGGCGCATAACGCCGACTGAAATGCGGCGAAATAGCCAGTCAGAACTGCAAACAACAAAGTTTCCGGAAGCATGTGACCGAGGTTGTAGACATAGCTCGCAACGATTGTCTGCGAGAGCGTGCCTGCATCGGTCACAAAAAAAACAGCACCGGCAACAACGTGACAGTGCAAACGAACAAGGTTTGCCACCGTTGTTGCCGTTGCCGCTTTTAGCGGTGTTTCCCATAAAACCAGACCAGCCAGGCCCAGAGTCGCATAAGCGATCGGATAATCGAGCAGGAACTGAAGCGGATGCACGATAAACGGGCGGCTCGTCAGCAGCAGAATTCCGAAAAGAGCGCCGCAGAGTGAGCCGGTAACCAGACCATGTCTGGCAGCAATCAGCAGAACCGGCAGCCCACCCAGTGAGACTGACCCGCCGCCAGGCATCTGGAAAAGCTTAAAGTTGGCAAGTGCCAAAGCCGTTGCCAGAAGCATTCCACATTCAGTGATCGTTTTAAGATTGCGAATTTTCAACTGCTGCACAGCCATATTTTTCACCGATAGTACCACCCCGCAGCAATTATTTCCAGCCTTATATTAATGCCGATATCGTGCTATCATTCTGTCATATCAGCCAGAGGAAGGGGAATTTAATGAACAGAAAACTCGGTATGATGCTATTTTTTGCTTTGCTGCTGACATTCGGCCTGGGTTGCGGCAGTTCAAGCCTCAGCAAAAACGAATATACGATCGCCACCGGTTCAAAATCAGGGGTTTATTACCCGATCGGTGAAACACTGGCGGGCATTCTCAAGACCGACTACCCGAATGTGCAGCTCAAGGTTCTCGAAACAGCCGGCAGCGTAGAGAATCTGCAGATGCTCAAAGAAGGCAAAGTAGACATGGCGCTGGTTCAGAACGACATCGCCTTTTATGCTTCAGAAGGTGAAGCAATGTTCGCCGACCAGAAAATCACCAATGTAACCGGTATTGCAACGCTTTTTCCGGAAGTCGTTCAGTTTATAGTGCGCAAGGAAACCGGCATCAGTTCCCTGACACAGATGGAAGGCCGTAAAATCGCAGTGGGCAGCAAGAACAGCGGTACCTATTACAATGCTCAGCAGATTCTCACTCTCGCGGGCGTCTGGGAAAAGATCGACCAGCAGTTCATTGGTGGCACTGATGCCATGAAAGAACTGCAGGAAGGGAAAATCGATGGTTTTATCTTTACCAGTGGCCTTCCCAATCCGTCGATCATAGAACTCGCCAAAAAGGTAGAAATTACGCTGATTCCGGTAGAGCACGATCTGGTTCAGAAACTGGTTAACAGTTATTCGTTCTATTTTCCGTCAACAATTGCGCCAAACCAGTATCCCGGTCAGACCGCTGAAGTCTCGGCGGTAGAGATTAACGCCATACTGGTTTCCGGGCCAGCATTGAGCGATGATGACCAGTATCTGCTGACCAGACATCTGTTCGGAAAGCCCAATGAACTTGGTCAGAGCCACCCGCGTCTCAGCAAGATGACGCGCAACAGCCTGCGACGCCAGATGCCGATTCAGACTGGAAAAGGTGCTTACAAAGCCCATTCCGAAGCCCCTTAATATCTGCCGTTTTTTTGCCGATAGACTGTTGTGGTAGTAATCAGAATTAAAGGAGTGCGGCATGAAGGCAGAAACCGGCAACAAGCTTAAGGTAGGCGTCATTTTTGGTGGCAGATCTGGAGAACACGAAGTATCGCTGGTCTCTGCCAACTCGATCATGAAGGCTTTAAACCCAGATAAATACGAGGTGATTCCTGTTGGCATCACACGTCAGGGTTCATGGATGGTCGGTGTTAAGCCTGATGCCATGCTGGAATACAGTAAAAGCCGCACCACCGGTAACATTGCCTTTGCCGGTACCAACAGCGGCAAGGCCAGCCTCAACTGCGACCCGGCGAATAAGGGTCTGATGCTGCTCGACCAGCATAAAACCGGCGAACAGGTTAAACTCGATGTTCTGTTCCCCATCATTCATGGCACCTATGGCGAAGACGGCACCCTGCAGGGAATGCTCGAACTGGCCGACCTGCCCTATGTCGGCTGCGGCGTGCTCGCATCTGCCGTGGGCATGGACAAAACCTTTTCCAAACGCCTGTTTCACGAAGCCGGCATTGAAGTTGCCCCCTATCGCGAATTTCTGCGCAGCACCTGGCGCACCAGCCCGGATGCAGTCATCACTGAAATAGAAAAGACACTCGGTTACCCATGTTTCGTTAAACCGGTAAACTCAGGTTCATCGGTAGGCATTTCGAAGGCAAAAACCCGCGAAAGTCTGCGTGAAGCCATGGATCTGGCCGCCCGTTACGACCGCAAGATTCTCGTTGAATCACATGTCGACGGTCGCGAAATAGAAGTATCAGTGCTTGGCAACGATCACCCCATCGCCTCTCTGCCCGGCGAAATCGTTCCCTGCAATGAATTTTACGATTACACCGCCAAATATGTCGATGATCGCTCTGAACTGAAGATTCCGGCTGATCTGCCGACCGAAATGATCGAAAAAATCAGAGAAGCTGCAATCAGAGCCTACAAAGCTCTTGACTGCGCCGGCATGGCCCGCGTCGACTTTTTCCTCGAACGCAAAACCAACCGCATCATCATCAATGAAATCAATACGATCCCCGGCTTTACCAGCATCAGCATGTATCCCAAACTCTGGGAAGC
>DAOQWI010000047.1:16843-19269 GCA_035342015.1 Candidatus Ozemibacteraceae bacterium
TTTTCAGGGGCGGTCGCCGACAATCAGGCCTTTGAGCTTGCGGCCGTCGCTCCAGTAGCCGAGAAAACGCAGCTCTGGAGCCTTTTTAAAGGCCGAAAGATCTGAATCCAGGGTGTAGGTGGCGTAGGTGAGCGCATCGAAGAGCCTGAAAGTACCGTTCCAGTCGAAGGCGTCGATATGACTGGTACGCAAAGAGCGGGCATGAAATTTCTCTTTGAAAAGTCCGACAAAATCGTTGCGATTTTCGACGATAAAACGCTCATACTCTGGTTCTTCTGGCGTCAGGGCGGCCAGTTCGTCGGCAACCAGCGGCGGCTGACCGTAATAATCTGACAACGCCGTAATAAAGGCCTTGTTTTCGGTTTTGACACGGTCGGAGGCGTAAAAAATTTCGCGGGCAACCTGGGCAACCGGTTCCTGGACACGGTCGCCGCAGAGAATGATCATGCGGGTTCTGCGACTGATGCCGGTAAGATCGAGCAGTTTGATGTTTCTCTGGTGCGGCGTAACAATCATCAGCGCAAGCGGCACCGGAAGCCCAAAATAATCACTGCTGGCAGCGAGGTTGGCAGCCAGTACGCCGCCGGCACCGTGACCGATAATTGCGAAGCGGTCACGGTTGATCTCGATTTTCTGACGGGCAAAAGCCTGCTGCAGAAAGTCTTTTACCGAGCGCACGACATTGGTGTGATAAAAACGGGTGAACTGGCCGGTTCCCTGATAGTGAGGAAAAACCACAACCCAGCCGGATCGGCACAAATGCCGGATCTGACCCTGATAATGACCTGGGCTGGTCGACATCCAGTCGTGCAGCAGCACGACTACCCCGGCACTTGCTGGCGCCGGCCCGGCAGGTTCGAAAACCTGGTAGCGTTCGTGGGCGATGCCGCTTTCCCAGACGGTGAAATCTTCATGCAGATAGTTGCGACCACCGGGCCCCATGGCGCTTTGAACCGGCCCGCGCGGAACTTCGCGGGCACAGACAACAGCCGGAATAGTTACCAGTAGAAGCAGAATCAGCCTGAAAATATTTCGCATCGAGTTTGGTCAGGATTCGAGATATTTCTTTTCAATACGTTCTCTGAAAAGTTCAAAGCCCATCTTTTCGAGGCCAAGGGCAACGATGAACAGGGCAACGCCGATAAGGCTGCCGGCTTTGATTTCGGCACGCTTAACTTCTGCAAGATTCTTGTCGTATGGCATCGAGACATTTTCGACAAATACGGCGGCGGCAGCCAGGCCGGCCAGCCAGGTAAAGAGAGTTTCGCAGCTGACCAGCAGGTTCCAGAAAAGTCCGCCGACGCGCTTTTCAGATTTAAGCAGCGGGCGGGTTGCCAGATATAATGGCAGCAGCAGCGGTCCAAGCAGAAAGATAACCAGCACCCAGAACCAGTCGAGATTTTTTCTCTGACGGCTGTCCCAGGCAACCCATATAGTTGCAATTGCGCGCACCCATCTTGGCCACATAAATTCTTTCCTCCAGCTTGTCTCTATTGATAACAGGCCACAGCATACCACGATAACCGACTTCAGTAAAACCCAAATTGGTTAACAAAAAAAATTGATATTGTTACCGTACAGCGTTTTTTTTTGTATAATTACAGCAATGAACTTATCATTCGTGAGGTGCAAGCTATGAAACGCTCTGGTTTATTTTTGAGTCTTTTATTGGCCCTTATTCTTTCTAACCCAGCAGCAGAGCCCGTAATGGCGTCAACAGCCGACCCGTTTTCGGTACAAAGCGGCACCAATGCTGCCGTAAATGAGAATGCAGCAAAAGAAGAAGTGCCAGAAGCACCGGCTGAAGCCCCCAAAGAAGAAGCCAAGCCTGAAACGGTCAAGGAAATCGCCAAACATACCGTACAGGCCGGCGACAGCCTCTGGCGCATCGCTCAGAAACTGCTCGGCGATGGTAACCGCTACCGCGAAATCATCGAAGCCAACAAGGCAAAATACCCTTCGCTCGAAAAGAACCCCGACCTGATTCATGCCGGTTGGGTGCTTGAAGTGCCGGTCGAAAAAGAAGTGAAACCGGCTGAAGAAAAACCAGAAGAAACCAAACCCGCAGTCGAAGAAGGCAAAAAGCCTGAACCCAAAGTAGAAAAAGACACATCGGTTTCGGCTGACAAGGTCAAAAATCTGCCGCAGTGGTCAACCGAAGAAAAGATTAAAAAGCTGCAGAGTGCCCTCGATTCAGCTAATCGCGCACTGCTTGCCCAGAAAAAACGCATCGCTGATCTCAATGAACAGACTGTCAGATTCCTGATCGACAACAAGTTCATGACCGAAGAAGAATGGATGGCGATGAACCCGCCCGAAGGTTATACCTATCGCCTGAACCGGGTCGGGAAAATCGAGCTGGTCGGCAGTGACAACAAACCGCTGACTAATGCCGACATGGCCGCCCTCGACAAAAAAGCCAAAGA
>DAOQWI010000048.1:0-3687 GCA_035342015.1 Candidatus Ozemibacteraceae bacterium
AATCGCCCTTCAACCGCATGGGTCAAGACAAACTCTACGCCCTGATCCGCACCCGACTGCTCAAGTGACCTGATTGTTCAGAAACCTGAAAAGAGGCTCTGCCATATCAGTCTGTAAAGGCGCGGTTGGCGTATTTTATGCCAAGCAGGCCGATGGGCGAAGTCACCACAATAGCCATGACCGCGATTGCCAGAATCAGCTGCCCTTCGGGTAACCCCTGCTGCAGGGCAACACCGCCGAGGGCCGCCTGAGTCGTCGCCTTCGGCAGATAGGCCATGATGCTCAATCGTCGATCGGCCGGGCTCATACCGCTGCCGGCAGTTGCAAGAAGCACGCCCAGCGATCTGAAAAGCAGCCCGACAGCGATTATTGCCAGCCCCTGCAGACCGGCCCGCGACACGGCAGAAACCTCAAGCGACAGGCCGATGAGAACGAAAAGAATTATTTCGGCGAAAACCCAGATTTTAGAAAGCTTGGCGGCAATTTCGTGAGCGATTCTTTCGGATTTCTGCAGAAAGACGAAACCGACGGTCATGACACCGAGCAATGCGGCAATCTGCAGCATATTGCCAAACTCAGCCAGCAGAAAGGCAATGCAGATGAGAATCAGGGTTTTTTCGGTGGCCCGGATTCTTTCGTATTTTTTATCGAGCCATCTGACCAGCAACAGGCCAACAACTGCGCCACAGGCGATTCCGGCCGCAATAGACAGGGGCACTTTCAGCAAAGCTTCACCGATTGCCGAATTTTTACTGGTTGCCATGCCAAGAAAAGCTGAAAACAGGGTTATTGCAACGACATTATCGACAGAGCACCCGGCCAGAATGGCCGTCGGAGCACAATTTTTCATTGCAGCCGGGTTCTGGCGGAGCTCAAGCATCGCCGGTACCGTTACTGCGAGTGAAACAGCCGACAGCATGAAGGCTGTAAGCCCCGCCACCGGCCACGAAAAGCTCCAGAGCCAGGCAAACATCACTGTCAGCGCCGTCCCTTCGAACAGACACGGCACAAACGCCAGCAGCAGTGAAACGCGCCCGGCCGCCTGCAGATTGTCGCGCCTGATTCCGAGACCGGCCCGCAGCAGAATCACGATCAGCGCCAGCGACTTGAGAAACGGCGCCGCATCCCAGAGCAGCTGCGGCACCTGCGCTTTGATCGTCAGGCTGCAGACAATGCCAAAAAAGACCATACCAAGCACATTTGGCAGGCCCAGACGCGAGAACAGACGCGCACTCCCCCACCCTCCCAGCAGAATAATTACCGCAATCAGGTTAATTGTCACTGGTTAAACTCCTGTCGAATCAGGCGCAGCGTTTTTACCGCACCCGTCTTCATTTTTGTTCATCTGTCTCTATCAGTGTTAATCCGTGTCTGAAATAAAAAGGCAAAACCCTTATCCAGACTTGTATCTGCATCGGTCAGCAATTGTTTTATGGCGAATAAAAAACTCCTGCGCAAGAACACTACGCAGGAGTCATCAGCTTTTTAAGGCGGTTAAAGGCGAACTCCATCGCCGCTGCAGATATTAATATCTAAAAAACCTTTTGTCAAACAGGACCTTGTATTTTTGCATTAATAAATGACTTTTCCGCTTTCATGCCACGAGGGTACAGACAGAAATACTGTCGGCAATAACCAGGGCAAGCGTTCGGCGACCCATCTATACAGGCTCTGTCTTTGCTGGAACAGGCTCTACGGGTATGACAAAATATGTTTGACTTTTTCAGATCGCAGGCATAGACTTCAGATTATAGACCAGGTTGCGACGTTAAACCATCGGCTGCAGAAAAATAGTGAGAGACGGATCAAACTGCCGCCAGAATTACTCCAGGCCATTGCTCTGCCTGTGTTTGTCCTGTGCTGCCTGGCCAGTTTAAACATAAAAGAGGCATTTAACGTCAAGTTCTAGATGAGAGAGGCAGCAACCTGCCTTCCTTGCCAACCGTGATTAATCATGCTCCGGCTTTAGTCCTGTCGGGCATTTTTTCGCGCTGCTCAGAACCTGCATCAATATGCATCGAGAAAGAAGGCGCCTATGAAAAAACCGCATTTAATGACCGGCAAGTTCCTGTGGGCAATCTTCACAGTAATGTTTCTGACTGCCTTTGCAGCATTTCTTGGGTGCATGGGCGGAGGCGGGGGTGGAGGCGGCGGCAGCGCAACTGTAAGCGCCCAGGATGAAGCAGAAATCACCGGGCGGGTCGAGGCTTTTCTGACAGCCATTTCACGCGGAAACAATGCCGCCCTCGACCAGATGCTCAGCGAACGGATGCAGAGCTTGACCGGCCTAGGCCAGGGCGTTGAGAGCTTCACCTTTCATGATTTCGGTCAAAGTCTTACCGATCCAGACGACAACAAAGCTTACACGTTTTTTATCGAACCCTCTATGATCTCGTATGTCGGCGGGGTACTTGCGAAGGTTCCGACCTGGACACAGTTTCCTGATGGCTCAAAAGTCTCGATCGAGTTTCAGATGGTTAAAGAAAGCGATGTCTGGCTGATAGACTCGCTGGCGGTCAAGTCTTTCGAACCCGGCGTATCGGCCGGCACACTGACTTCGGTCGATCTCATGCCACTGGCGCGTGGCAATACCTGGCGCTATGTGCATACGTCACCTGCGCTTGCACAGCACGATCTGACAACCGGAACAGCTCAATTCATGGTTCTGGCAGTTGACGGTAACGCTCTCACCCTTGATGGAGCAAGCGTTTTCCCGGTTAAAATCTCTGAGAACCACGCACAGCTCGGTTTTGACCCGACAAAATTCGGGGTTCCGATGACCGGTCTCCAGTTCGGCAAAGACCCGGGTGGGGCCAGCCTGATTACCGATGGCTTTTTCCCCGGGGCGACTGCAGCGTCGCAGAAAGAATTATGGGACATCATCGATTCGAGTGATACAGGAAGGTTTCTCTGCGCCAACTTCATGGGGCTCTTTATCTATGGCAGCGAAAGCACCGGGTTTAACGGCAGTCTGCCATGGCGGGCCACCGGAATTTTTGTCAGAAAGGGTTCACAGACCATTCAAACCGTGACTTTCAATGATAACGGGCGCCAGCGCAGTGCCGAACTGAAGTGTCATGTCATTGGCAATCAGGCCTTTGCGCTGCCGGCCAGAAACGTCAATCCATTGCGGATCGATATCAGCGCCAGATTGAGCGATACCGGTGAAGTAATTTATACCAGCTGGTTTTTTGAGCCTGGCCTGGGACTGGTTGCACAGGTACAGTATTTTGAAAACACTGGTCTGCCGGAAATGCAGGAATTCTTTGTCGAAGGAATTGTCAACAATGCGACGATCGGTGTTCCAGGCAGCAGCAGCAATCTCGCCACGCACGAGATAACCAACCTGACCCCTTCTACTACACTTATCGAAGGCACCCCGGTATCGCACACCTTTGTTGCGACCGGTGGTTCGGGCTCTTATCTGTGGTCACTCACCGATGCGCCAGTCTGGCTCAGCATCGACCCGCAGACCGGCTGCCTGTCAGGCACACCAGATACGAGCGGCGACTGTTGTTTTACTGTATGTGTTACCGATTCAAACAACAGGACAGTTTCTTACCCGGTCGAATGGGTAGTTCAGGTTTCCGACAATCCGCCGTTGTCTTCTACCAAAGCGATTACCGCCTTTAATTTTGCCAGCCCGGCCGCTACGGGTGTTGTTAATGAAACCGCCAAAACCGTTGC
>DAOQWI010000048.1:3787-13634 GCA_035342015.1 Candidatus Ozemibacteraceae bacterium
AACACCGCCCCGACCAATCAGGATACAGTTCTTTCCGCTTCGGTATCGGTCCAGAGCGCAGCATCAGTTGCGATAACTTCAAGCGGTGATGCTGGCAACTCTGTCTGGCTTGCACCATTTGGAACCACAACATTCGCCCCTGACTCCACAATTACCACGGCGGGTGGAACTGCGACGACAATATCTGCCCCGTCATTAGAAGGGCAATACAGGCTCTTTATAATCGATCAGGCCGGTAATATCTCAGCCCCATCGACCGCCATCGTAACCGTCGACAGTACAGAACCGACAGCGGTCTTTATCACTCCGCCGACCGGCTCAGTATATGCAACCTACTATCAGAATCTGACGATCGGCGGTTCTGACGTGGTCGCATACAAGATACAGCTCGACGCAGGCGCCTGGAGTGCAGAAACTCCTGTAGCGGTCGCAACCACAGCCATCAATCTCGCCTATGGAGCCCATACTCTGAGTGTTCTTGGCAAAGATTCTGCAGGAAACTGGCAGACAACCGCTACCACAAATAACTGGAGCATTTCAAGCTACTATGTAGGCCAGTTTGGTTCAACCGGAACCGGCGACGGTCAGTTCACCTCGCCATGCGGAATAGCCAGGGATTCTGCAAACAACATCTACGTTGTCGACAGTGGAAACAATCGCGTGATGAGGTTCAATTCAGCCGGCAACTATGTCGACCAGTTCGGTTCACTGGGAACTGGCAACGGCCAATTCTCGATCCCCTACGGAATCGTAATAGATTCTACAGACACCATTTTCATACTGGATACCGGCAATAACCGCGTGCAAAAATTTGATTCAAGTTCAAGTTTCAACTACATCAGCCAGTTCACGGTCAGTTCTACCCAGACGGCAATGGCCATCGCAATTGACTCTTCAGACTATATGTATGTAACTGATGCAGGTGCCAACACGATTACCAAGTATGATAACGTCGGCACCCCGACGGGCTTTCAGATAAATGCGGCAGGGTCAGGTGAAGGCCAGTTATCGAACCCGAGAGGCATTGCAATCTCCGGAACCAATATTCTGGTTGCTGACGGCAACAATCGCCGAATCCAGGAATTTAACGCATCCGGCGGTTTTGTCAGAGCATGGAGCTCAGGCCCTGGTTTCGAGCAATTCTATCTGCCAACCGGGGTTGCAGTAAGATCGAATGGTAATATTGTCGTCACCGATTTCACTTCAAATAACGCCCAGGTGGTTCAAGAGTTCGACAGCAGTGGCAACTTCATTCGCACCATCGGTATTCAGGGAACGGGAGATGGCGAACTCAGAACCCCTTCTGGCGTTATGGAAGGACCAAACAATTACATTTTCATCGTCGATACTCAAAACAACCGGGTACAATATTTCAACGACGGCCCGTAATGACCGAAACCCAGGCCTGGCAGAAAATATTTTCTACCGGGCCGGCAGCCTATTTTTCGGGTTGCTTTTTGGGAATTACGGGGCCGGCGCCTTCGCGGTTGGCTTCGTAGGCGGGCGAAAGAATTTCGACGCCGGCTTCGGCGAAGGTATCGAGAACATTGGCGCGCAGGTGCGAGTGAATGCGTGGCAGGTTGACAGGATCTCTGGTATAAGCCTGCAGGCGATAGGCAACCGAAAAATCGCCAAGTTCCTGTTGCAGAACTATTGGCAAAGGCTGCCCGGTAACCCCTTCGGTTTTAGAGGCAGCGGCGAGCAGCAGTTTGTGAACGAGGCGCCAGTCAAGGTCGTAGCCGAGAGTCAGGTCGACGCTCATTCCAACGCCTTCGGCCTGAGCGAGAGAGGTCAGATTGATTACCGGCTGGCTCAGCATCAAACCGTTCGGCATGGTGATGACGCGGTTTTCCATGGTTCGGATGCGGGTCACCAGCAGACCGGTTTCGAGCACCATGCCTTCGATATCGCCGATCTTAACGCGGTCGCCGGGGCGGCAGGCACGCATGTAGATCAGAGTTACGCCGGCGACGACGTTGGCGACAGCGGCAGTAGAACCAAGCGACAGCAACAGCCCGAGAAAAACCGAAACGCCCTGAAACGCCGGGGTATCGAACCCAGGCAGGAAAGGCGCGCCGAGAATTACTGCCAGAGCCACAAGCAGAAAGCTTATCAACTTGTCGGTCGGGCTGGCCCAGTCGCGATGAAAGCCCGGCAGGCTGACGCTGCCGCGTTCAACCGCGCCCATTATCAGATGCAGAAGCTTTAAGATCTGCGAAGTGATAAAGGCAATGAAAATTATGGCGATAAAACCTGGTATACATGACCAGACAAGGCTTCCGAGCTGGGCAATCGAGCTGAACAACCAGCGCAGACCGGCAGTGGCAAGACCGCGGGTCGCCTTGAAAAAACCGGTAATCAGCGTCAGGTAAGAGAAGAACAGGAACACCAGAAACACTGCCCTGACAAAACGAAACAGCAGCAGCAGAAATTCAGAAAGGCCGGCAGCGGAGATCAGCGTCAGTTCGCCTATTTTCAGGGTGAATTCGGCGCGGTCGCGCAGATTCTTGATCTTGTCGTTAACCTTGCGGAAAAGCTTGATGAGCACAAGCGACAGCACCAGAAAAACAAGAGTGGCTATAAGCGTCTGGTCGATACCCGAGCCAAGGCCGGTAAAGCTGATCTGGCCGAAATAACTGTCCCATACTGAGTAGATATATGAAATCACTCTGGTGGCGTTGTCCATCGTGTTTATCCTCCGTATTTTGTCGGGTCAATCGCAATTTTTTCGCCCGGAT
Source organism: Candidatus Ozemibacteraceae bacterium (assembly GCA_035342015.1). GTDB lineage: Bacteria > Muiribacteriota > Ozemobacteria > Ozemobacterales > Ozemobacteraceae > Rifleibacterium. Next base: position 6,526 of record DAOQWI010000048.1, read on the forward strand.
CTGCCCGCCCGGGTGTGACAAAATTCTACCCCTGTTCGAGATAAAACACAAATCAGGCCCCGCCGTCAGATTGCCCAGTTTTCGAGTTTGAGATCTTTTATCTGCCTGAACTCTTTGAGGTTATTGGTAACCAGTGTCGCGTTGTTGTGTCTGACAATGGCCGCAATCATCAGGTCATTTGGCCCGACGCATCTGCCGGTTCCTTCGAGTTCGGCACGAATCTCGGCATAGACATAGGTTTCCGGGTCAGCAAACGGAAGAACGGCAAATGGCTCAAGAAACCTCTCAACCTTTCTGGTATTCTCAGTTCTTTTGCTGCTTTTGTATGCACCAAGCAGAAGCTCTGCTTTTACAACTGCAGGAATCGCTATTTTGCCGGGCGAGGTTGCAAGAATTCTTTCTCTGATTGAATCAAACCGGCCATTCAAAAAATAAATGCAGGTATTGGTATCCAGGCAGTACATTAAAATTCTTCTCTTTTACTATCGTCTGAAAATTCTGGCTGAGCCGGCCTGACGAATGTTTCGTCAGTGATCGAGCCAAACAACCCGGCAAAATCAGCAGGATAAGAATTGTCAAGACTGGTGCGAATCTGTTGCGCCACCCATTTCGAAATTGACAAACGCTGCAGCCTGGCGGCCTTCTCAAGCCGTTTCAGGGTCGACTCATCAATATACAAAGAAATCTGAGGCATAATCACCCTCCTGCAGTATTACCCTGTACTAAATATAATCAATTCGCCACCATTATGCAAGTATACTTGCAAGTATGCTTAACTATCATATTAAAAATCTGAATTCCGGGTCTAAGTCAGGAATGACAGATATGAAAGGTGCATTCAGAATGCGTTTTCAGAGTGCTTTAACCTCTTAAAGAAAAGCCGTGGCAGAATGATTTTTATTTCGGGCTTTTCCGGTTCTTCGTCCTTCTTCGTGCCCTGATTATAAATTGCGGCGTTCAGCGCAATCACCAGGACTAAACAACCGCATTCAAGGCAATATGATTATTTTGATCTTTTAATAATGTTTTCCAGATCATTCAATTGCAGGCCCGTGATTTCAGCGATCTGCTCATTTGTCATGCCTTTGTCTGCAAGCTTTACAGCAATTTCGATCTGAGCCTCGGCCTTTCCCTCGGCCAACCCCAAAGCCAGCCCTTCAGCTCTGCCTTCTGCCAGACCTTGAGCACGGCCTTCTTTAATGGTTTCACTCCGAATAATAAGTTCGTTTACTCTCGCTCTCTCGCGGTCTTCAAGTCTGACACGCATTTCTTGATCAGCATTCAGTTTCACATGCTCAGCCAGAGCCATAGACAGTTCCTCCTCGCCAGGAAATAAATCCGTGGTATTCGTATTAATTCTAGCATAGGCTTTTGAAAACTTCATGAAATGCAACCACTTTTCAAAGGGGGTGCGCAACTCATCCGCCTGGCGCCGGTCAAATCTTTTCAGATCAATGTATTGCAAAGACATCGTTTCCGGCAAAGAAACAGAATTATCCTGATTGCTGAAATGAAAGATTTCCTGCACTCTTTTCGATTCCGGAAACAGAGTGAAACCAAGAAATGAAATACTGATGGCCGGCATCAGCGCGTTAAAATCTTCGCCCTTGCTTATCTGGTTAGAGTAAATATTCGCAAGATAGAAAGCTGTGCGTTTAATGAAACCAGAGTGGTGGCACACCTGTGCCTCAATACCATACCAGTAACCTTTTTCATCTCTGGCCTTAATGTCGACGACAGATTTTTTGCTGTCAGCGAACCTCGCCGGGTTGAATGGATTCAGATAATGAATTTCGCTGATGCGATCTCTTCCTTCAAGGTGCAAAATTGCATTGAGCAGACTCATCAGAATTTTTTCCCGACCGGGCTGGTTGAAGATCCATTGAAATGCAAAGTCATTGAGAATTGAATAGGTTTTCACATTTTACTCCCCTTTTTCATGTTGAGAAGTTCCGCTTTAGTTGAACAAAAAGCGAATGCTTCACAGGTAAATCAACTGAAAAGGAAAAAAGGGAAAATTAATCGCGGCGGCGACAAAAAAATGTGCCGGCAGCTCCTTAGAAAAGGCTGCCGGCACGTTTACTTAGAATCAGCTGTTGTAACTATCGATTAAAGCAGGTTTTCTGGCCGCATTGATGTTAATACGTGTTTATCTGTGTTAATCCGTGGCAGAAAATGGGCGGTCTGTCATCAGTGGTCAGTTATCCCAGGTGAAGATGACTTTGAGGGGTTCTTTGTCGGAGGTGGCAAAAACGGTTACGGCTTTGCCCTTTTCGGCCTTGAAACGGCCGGAAAACTTGCGGCCGGCTTCTTTGCCTCTGGCCTGGTCGTTCTGGTTAACGCCGAGATGAATGACAGCATCGAGACCGGCAGCTGAAATGCCTGCGAATACGATTTCGCAGTTGATGGCTTCGACATTGGCTTTCGCCTTTTTGCCTTCGACGGCGGCTTTGTCTTTGCATTTCTGGGAAATTTTGACCGATTCTTCGCTGCCAGCCTGGAAATCGAATTTTTCGAGCAGTTTTTCGCCGGACATCAGTTTGAGAGAGCCCTTAACCAGAGTTGCCGGGCGATCGATATGGCCGATGATCTGCATCGAGTCTTCGATGGCGGCATTGCTGCCGTTGAGAACCAGACCGTTGGTGTGCTGGCAGGTGGCAATCTTGAGGTCGCCGACAATAGCGCCCGCAAGAATCTTGGCGGCTTCGTCGACATTGATGTGCTTGAGAGAAATGACTTTTACCGTGCGACCGGAAAGACGGCGTGCATCAGTAATCAGAATGTTGCCACCTTTTTGAACCCAGGCAAAACCAGAAGCTTCGGCGACGAGATCGAGCGCTTCTCTGATCGGAGTATTCTTGATCGTGATGCTGATATTGCCGCGCACTGATTTTTCGATGGCAATGCCCATATCTGCCTGTTTCGCCAGAATTTTGCAGATTTCACGCAGGTCGGTGTCTCTGAAGTCCATGGTTATCTTGTCCTGAAGACCGGCAAAGGCCAACGAAGCGAAGCTCATCAAAAAAACGAATACCAGAAATTTTCTCATCAAAATTCCTCCAAAAGTAAGATTATCTGTAGATTATACTCTTTCAACCCATTACCGACAATGACATGCCGCGAATTCAGGACAAGCGAATTAACTTCTGTATTCCCGGTCTACGCCCGAGATGACATGAGTTTGATCATTTGCGGCCGGCGGGGGTGAGGCGGATACCTTCGTCTTCGATCACGAGCAGACCTTTTTTATAAAGGCCGCCAACCGCCTTTTTGTAATTCTTTTTGCTGGTGGCAAAAAGTTCATAAATCTCTTCGGCCGGGCTTTTATCGGTTACAGCCAGAAACCCGCCGGCAGAACGCAGTTTCTCGACAATCTGCTCGCCCAGATCGAGAATGCGACCATAACCGGGTTTTTGCAGATAAAAATCGACGCGGCCGTCTTCGCGGACATTTTTAACGTAACCGGTCGTTTTTTCGCCGATTTTGAGCGACCTGAACAGATCGTTACGATAAACGAAGCCCAGGCCACAGTTGTTGATAACAACGCGATAGCCAAGATCACTTTCGTCAAAGACCTGAAGCGTGACTTCCTGGTTCAGTTCGAGACCGCCAGGGGTGGTTGTCAGATATTTTTCAAGATTGGATGAACCACTCAAGGTGCGGGTGCGTTTGTCAAAATGCACATAAACGACGTAAGAAAAGCCTTTAACCATCTTTTCGGCCTGTTCTTTCATAGGCACAAAAAGGTTCTTCGGCATGCCCCACTCTAGCAGGGCACCAGAAGCGGTTACGGCGGCAACCTTCAGCAGTGCGACTTCGCCCGGCAGAGCCAGGGGGCGGCGCATACTCGCGACCACTTTTCCCTCGGCATCAGGAAACAGAAAAACGTCGATCTCGTATGCCGCTTCGAGCGAGGAGGTTACGACCCAGCCCGGCAGCATCAGTTCGCCGAACTCGCCGGCATCGACATAAACGCCGGCGGCCACGCTGCGGGTCACTTTCAAACGGTTAAAGGCTGCAAGATTCGCCATATATTTCTCCATGCCCCGCCCTCCGCCAACATTGACCATGCCAAATCGTTATTCAGGTCATTCCTGCGGCAGCGGGGATTTAAGCTGTTTTCGACGAGATTCCCGCCGACGCGGGAATGACGCAGGGTTTATTAATGCAAATGTGACAATGAACCAGTTGATTAACGCCTGCCATTTTACCACACAAAGCGCTCTGATTCAGGCTGAATTTTTGTGCATTGCAATTTTGTCCGGAATTGGTTAAAATTGCCGGCAATAAAGCTTCGACACTACAGATACAGCGGAGGAAACACTCCTGATGACCCTTTCAGATAACAGCACGTTGGTTTGGCCTTCTTTTTCGCAGCAGATGCATTCAGGCTGGTGGAAAGGCGCTCCCGCCTCTCTCAAGTCTGACCAGGCCGGCATGGCCGAGCTGCTCGGCAACCTGACCCGCCCGGTTTTCGCCGTATTGCACGACGGCAGAATCTGCCTCACTGACCAGGGCGACATCTCTTTTGACCTGAATTCCAGGCCAACCGGCGCACTGCCGCTGATGGGCTTCTCGTCACCCTCACTGCTCGAAAATCTTGGTGACGCGTCGTTCTGTCGCGACCACGGTTTGAAATACGCCTATGTTGGCGGTTCCATGGCACATGGCATCAGCTCGCCCGAAATCGCCATTCAACTTGGCCGTGCCGGCATGCTCGGTTTCATCGGCGCTGCCGGTGATTCACCCGCCAAGGTTGAAAAGGCGATTCTGCAGATGAAAAGCCTCAAAGAACCGGTTCCGTTCGGTTTCAACCTGATTCACAGCCCGAACGAAAAGGGTCTTGAAGACGCGATCGTCGACCTGTATTTGCGCCACGAAGTCAGACTCGTCGAAGCCTCGGCGTTTCTGGCCATGTCGCTGCCACTGGTGCGCTACCGCCTGCACGGGATTCATGAAGACGCCAATGGCCGCATCATCACCCCGAACCGCGTCATCGCCAAAGTCAGCCGCGTCGAAGTCGCCTCAAAATTCTTTGCACCGCCACCCGAAAAAATGCTGCAGAAGCTGCTTGAATCGGGCGCTATCACTGAGCAGCAGGCCCGCCTGGCGGCGCGCATTCCGGTCGCCCAGGATCTCACTTCTGAAGCCGATTCTGGCGGACACACCGATAATCGCCCCGCCGTTTCACTGCACCCGACCATGATTGCCCTCAAGAACCGCATGCAGGCAGAACACAAATATGATATACCTCTGCGCGTCGGCTTTGGTGGTGGCACCGGCACTCCGGCTTCTGCCGCTGCAGCTTTTGCAATGGGCGCTTCTTATCTGGTAGTCGGTTCGGTGCATCAGGCCTGTGTCGAATCGGGCACTTCCGATGCCGCCCGTCTGATGCTCGCCAATGCCGGTCAGGCCGATATCGCCATGGCGCCGGCCGGCGACATGTTCGAAATGGGTGTTACCGTGCAGGTATTGAAGCGTGGCACGATGTTCGCGATGCGCGCCCAGAAGCTTTACGAATTTTATCGCCGCTACGAAAGCATCGAAGCCCTGCCGCCGGCTGATCGCCAGATGCTTGAAAAGACGGTTTTCCAGGACAGCCTCGACAATATCTGGGCCGGCACTGCTGAATTTTTCAAGCAGCGCGACCCCTCGCAGCTCGAAAAAGCGGCTGCCGACCCGCACCACAAAATGGCGCTGATTTTCAGATGGTATCTTGGCCTGTCACCGCGCTGGGCAGTTGCCGGCGAAGAGAATCGCAAGGTCGACTATCAGGTCTGGTGTGGCCCGGCCATGGGTGCCTTCAATGAATGGGCCAAGGGCAGCTTCTTCGAAAAGCCCGAGAACCGCAAGGTTGTCGATGTGGCGATGAACCTGCTCTACGGTTCAGCCGTCGAACTCAGGTTTACGCAGCTGCGCAACCAGGGCCTGCGCTTTGCCGACGCTCTCAGCGCTGTCAGCCCGCGCACCCTCGAACAGATCGGCAAGCTGATCTGAAAAGCATGCCCGGCACAGAACTGGCTCCCAACCAGGTCATGGTGCAGGTTGTCGATGTAACGCAGCTTGCTGAAAAGCTTCATGAACTGAAAGCTTTCCTGAGCAGCGAAGAACTGGCCAGACTTGAACGCTACAGCGTCGCAGCGCCCCGTGAAATGTTTCTGGCGGCGCGCGGCGCTTTGCGTTTTCTGCTCGGCCAGCTGCTCGAAACCGAGCCGGCCCGGGTAATTATCGCCACGCACGAGCATGGCAAACCTTTTCTGCCCGGCAACCCGGGGCTGTATTTCAATATCTCGCACAGCCGCACCCTCGCCCTGATCGCACTGGCCCGGCACCCGGTCGGAGTCGATGTCGAATATCTGCCGAGGCATGTCGACTTCGCTGCGGTTATGCGCAGATTCTTTTCAGATACCGAGAGAGAAGAATGGCTGCGTTTCAGTGTTCCGAGTCAACAACACGCTTTTTTCAGAGGCTGGACCCGCAAAGAAGCGATTTTAAAGGCAACCGGCGAAGGAATCGCGGGCCTCGGGCATACCTTCATATCGTTCAAGCCAGATGAGTCACGGGCCCTGCGTGAACGCCTCGGCGACCCATCACAAAGCCAGAACTGGGTATTTGGAGACTTCTGCCCGGCGCCCGATTACCAGGCGGCGGTTGCCCTGCAGGCCCCCGCACTGCAGCTGACTGTGCAGCGCTTTTCCCTTTAAGAAGCTGCCATAATAATTTAAAAAAGTCTTTCTGTTGCTGAGCATTCTCAGGCATGCCTGCCTGCTGGCTAATTGCTTTAGTTTCAGGCTTATCAGAAGGTTTAAAGAGATTTTCATCGGGTATAGTTTTTTAAATCAGGATCTGCTAAAATCATAAGTAAATAGAAAAATCCGATCAAATAAAGTTCTTTTCGAGGGAGCCGGTTACCAGCGATTAAGATTCTGCTGCCAGTCGCAAGGTTCAGTTCTGCAGCAGGGTTTCTGCCGAAAACTATAGATAGCAGGGATCTACAGAGATAAATAGAGAGGTCTGTGTCATGCGCCACGTAAATCAGCCACCTTACAAGGAAACCCATCGTTTCTGACTCACATCTGCCTGAGCTATTGTTAAAAAGCCTTTTGTTG
>DAOQWI010000048.1:13734-18551 GCA_035342015.1 Candidatus Ozemibacteraceae bacterium
CTTTCTGCCACAAGACTTCTGATAAACATTGTCAACTCCTCGACTGATTACATTTTTGTCAAAGACAGGAGTTTGCGAACGATTCTATGTAACGAGGCCTTCGCCAGAGCCGTCGGAAAACGGCCTGAAGACTGCATCGGCAAAACCGACCTCGAGAACGGCTGGAATGAGGAATGTGTAAAAGGCAACCCCGAAAAGGGAATCAAGGGGTATGAACCCGATGATCTTGCAGCCCTGAACGGAAGGGTAGTAAGAAACCCCAGAGATGTCGTAAGAATCGGCAATCATGTGCAGATTTTCGACACCGTCAAGATTCCCCTGAGGTATGAAGATGGCAGCATTTACGGTATTCTGGGCATATCTCGCGACGTTACCGAGCTTCTCAGAGCTGAAGATGCGCTCGAAAAAAGAATCGTCGCCCTGACCAGGCCTCTTGACGACGCTGATCCGATAAGTTTCGAAGACCTTTTCAACATCGACGAAATTCAGCAGCTGCAGGACGACTTCGCCAGAGCTACCGGCATTGCGACAATCATTACCCGACCTGATGGAAAGCCAATAACCCGCCCGACCAATTTTTCCAGGCTCTGCAGCCAGATGATCAGACAAACAGCCAAAGGGCTCGAAAACTGTTTTAAATCAAACGCCGAAATCGGCGCCCTATGCCTTAATGGTCCCCAGATCAAGCGCTGCATAGGTGTCGGTCTATGTGATGCCGGAGCCGGGATATCGGTTGGCGGGCGGCATATTGCCAACTGGATCATCGGTCAGGTCAGGGATGAAACGCAAAGCGAAGAAGAAATCATTGCGTATGCCCGCGAAATAGGAATCGACGAAAAAGCTGCCGTTGAGGCTTTTCGCGAGGTTCCGATAATGTCTCGGGAAAAATTTGCAAGCATTGCACAGATGCTTTTCACGCTTGCCAGACAGCTTTCGAACACAGCCTACCAGAATATACAGCAGGCACGTTTCATAGCCGAACGGAAAAATATTGAAAAAGAACGTGAAAAACTCAATCACCAGCTCAACCAGATGCAGAAACTTGAATCTCTCGGTGTTCTGGCGGGCGGAGTGGCGCACGATTTCAACAATCTTCTCGCCGGCATTTTTGGCTACATCGACCTCGCGAGAATTTCAAACCGCGAGAAGAGGGTTGGCGGGCTTCTAAACAGTGCCATGGGCACGATTGAAAGAGCCAGAGATCTTACCAGACAGCTGCTGACCTTTTCCAAAGGCGGAGAGCCCATAAAGAAAACCGAGAGTCTGATGCCTTTCCTGCAGAAAACTGCAATGTTCGCCCTGAGCGGTTCAAATGCCTCGATCAGATTTTCAATTCCCGAAGATCTCTGGCTGTGTGATTTTGATAGAAACCAGCTTGGTCAGGTCATTGACAATCTTGTCATAAACGCAATTCAGGCCATGCCTCAGGGTGGCATGATCACGGTCAGTGCCTGCAACATTGTTCTTGAGCGGAAACATGGCTCGCTGACGGCAGGAAAGTATCTCAAGATTTCAATTTCTGACCAGGGAACCGGGATTCCGAAAGAATGTATTTCGATGATTTTCGATCCGTTCTTTACCACCAAACCCAAAGGACATGGGCTCGGGCTGTCGACATGCTACTCAATTGTAAAACGCCATGATGGTGTCATCGAGGTCGAATCAGAAGAAGGCAGCGGCACAACTTTCCATATTTATCTGCCGGCTTCGAGGTTTTCTATTGAGCCGGCGCTGGCCCAAAGTAAAGAAATGCACACCGGCACCGGCACATTCGTCGTTCTCGATGATGAAGTCATTCTTCTTGAAGCTGTCGGCCAGATGCTGGCCTCGTTTGGCTATTCACCGGTGCTGTTCGAGGATGGCAAAGATGCCGTAAACTTTTTCGTCAATGAGCTTCAGGCAGACAGGAAACCGGCGGGCATGCTTTTTGATCTCACAGTGCCAGGCCGTCTTGGCGGCAAGGATGCGGTTGCCGAGATTCGCCGGCATTGTCAGGATGTTCCGGTATTTGTTATAAGTGGCTATTCTGAAGACCCGGTCATGGGGAACCCTCAGAAATATGGCTTTACAGCCAGTCTCTGCAAGCCATTTTCCATTGCAGCACTTGCACAGATGCTCAATAAATATATAATCAGAGAAACGGAAGATTGAAGAAAAATGACGATCGTGATCAGAAACAGGTTCAATTCGGCCTTCAGCAAGTTAATCGGCAATCTGCTCGAAATCAGCGAGTCAGAATGGCGGCAGGCACTCAATGCAAGCCAGTTCGACAAGGTTGCCGGCATAAAACATGCGAAACTTCACGGTACCCCGGAATGGCGCTATCATGTGGCCGAAATCGCCACCAGAGTTAACTGCCATTATCACCGGCACGGTGAAGAAGTCTATGAAGTGGTCGAGGGCGCAGGAATTCTGCATTTTGGTGCGGTAAAAAGCAGGGTTTGCGACGGCGGCCATGGCAAAATTTCAGTCGATCAGGCCGGGCTTTCGGAGCCGGAAGCGATAAGCACCGCCTGCAAGGTTATCAACAGCGCAACCCATCTTGCTGCCGCCCCCGGCGCATTGCCAATTGCCGGCCTGGCGGCGCTGCATGTGTCATCAGAGGTGTTGAAAGAGGCGATTGAAGAGCTCGAATCAGAGAGATCGGTCGCCTGGCAGCAGCCTCTTCAGGTAAGAGCCGGTGACAGTTTCGTGGTGCCGCAGGGTTTTGCCCACCAGCTGGTCAGAATTGGCGAATCGCCCCTGACCATCATTTTTGCCTGCCCTGACAGCCATCTTGGCGAAGACCGCTTTCTGCTGCCCGATTCACCGCACATTTAAATTTTTTGAGCCCGCAGATTTCTGAGTCAGCAGATTTTTTTCTCCATGCTTTCGCCGCCGAATTTTTTGGCCAGGCAGAGAGCGATGAAAAAAAGGCTGGTCTGGTGCGCCTCCCAAAGTAGATAAATAAAGCTTCAAAAATTGTCGCCGGCGTGTTAACATTCTGGCAAATTTATGTACACGCGACAGACCTGCGCAAAGCGCCTCAAATTGCCGAGCCTGACCGATTCAGGGCGGCAAAGGCAGAGGTGGCGGCGACAGGCTGTAGTTCGATTTTACAGCACAGGAAGGCCGGTATGAAGCGCACAAAACAATCTTTCGAACCACTTGCGATCGTTGGCATGAGCTGCATGTTTCCAAAGGCTCAATCAGTAGATGATTACTGGGCCAACATCAAAGAGAAAGTTGATGCCATCCGCGAGGTGCCGGCTGACACCCACTGGGACCCAAAAGACTTCTTCGACACCGACAAGAAAAAACCCGATCACGTTTACGCCAAGACCGGTGGTTTTCTTGATCCGGTTGATTTCAATCCCGGAGAATGGGGAATCGCGCCCTCGGATCTCGACGCCATCGACACATCCCAGCTGCTGAGCCTGGTCGTCGCCCAGGGAGCGCTGGTAGATGCCGGTTACACCGCTGGCCGCGAATTCAACCGCGACAATGTCAGCGTCGTTCTTGGCCTGACCGGCACCCTTGAACTGGTCGTGCCGCTGGGCGCCCGCCTCGGACACCCGATCTGGCGCCGCGCTATGCAGCATGCCGGTATTGCGCCAGAAATCACTGAAGAAGTCATCAAGAACATCGGCAAAGCCTATGTCGGCTGGCAGGAAAACTCTTTCCCCGGCCTGCTGGGCAACGTGGCCGCCGGCCGCATCGCCAACCGCCTCAATCTTGGCGGCACCAACTGCGTAGTTGACGCAGCCTGCGGCAGCTCCCTGAGTGCCGTCAACCTCGCCGCGATGGAACTCTGGACCGGCAAGACTGACATGGCCATCACCGGCGGCGTCGATACTTTCAACGATATTTTCATGTATATGTGCTTCTGCAAAACCCCTGCCCTGTCGGCAACCGGCCATGCCAGACCCTTCAGCGTCGACAACGACGGCACCATTCTTGGTGAAGGCATCGGCATGGTAGTGTTAAAGCGCCTTTCAGATGCAGAACGCGACGGCGACCGCATCTATGCAACATTGAATTCAGTCGGCACTTCGAGCGACGGTAAAGGCAAAGCCATTTACGCACCGAGCGCCGAAGGTCAGGTCAAGGCTCTGCGCCGCGCCTATGAACAGGCCGGCATTTCGCCGCGCGACATCAGCCTGATCGAAGCCCACGGCACCGGCACCGGCGCCGGCGACGAAGTCGAAGTCAACGCGCTTAAAGAAATCTATGGCCAGGCCGACAATGGCCGCCCATGGTGCGCCCTCGGTTCGGTTAAATCGCAGATCGGCCACACCAAAGCCGCCGCCGGCTCTGCCGGTCTGATCAAAGCCGCTCTGGCCGTTTATCACAAGGTTATTCCGCCGACGATCAAGGTTAAGACGCCGGCGAAGGCGCTGACTTCAGAGAATGTTCCTTTCTATCTGCCCGATCAGATCAGACCATGGGTCACCGACGACGGCCGGCCGCGCTATGCTGCAGTCAGCGCCCTCGGCTTCGGCGGCAGTAATTTCCATGTGGTAATCTCTGAATACGACCAGGAAAAACATGGCTGGGACTGGGCCCGCGGCACTGAACTGTTCACCTTCTCGGGCAAGAACACTGCCGATATCAAAACCGCGCTCAACAAACTGGCTCAGGCAAAGAATGCCCGCCAGATCCGCATGGCTGCAGCCGAAAGCCGCCGCGATTTCAATCATAAAGACACCTGCCGCCTGACCTTTGTCGTCGATGCCGGCACCGATCTGAACAAGCTGATCGGCGAAATCACGGCCCAGCTCGACAAGAATGTCGAAGCCGGCCGCTTCGTGCTGCCGAACGGCGTATGTTTCAGCCAG
>DAOQWI010000049.1:0-18319 GCA_035342015.1 Candidatus Ozemibacteraceae bacterium
AGGCAGGTTGGCGTAACCACGTTTTATGACCCGGCCTATGTCAGGCTTGCTTACCCGGGCGGCGACGTTGCGCCAGAACGCGGTGTCTGCACCGATGTAATTATCAGAGCGATGCGCCAGGCGCTTGCGCTCGATCTGCAGAAACTGGTGCACGACGACATGCGCCGCAACTTTTCCCTTTACCCGAAGAAATGGGGGCTGAAGAAGCCGGATCGAAATATCGATCACCGGCGAGTGCCAAATCTGCAGAAATATTTCAGCCGCCACGCCCGGCAGCTGAAGGTTGCCTCAGACACGGCCGCTTTCGAGCCCGGTGACATTGTTACCTGTATTTTGCCTGGCAATTTGCCTCATATAATGATCGTGAGCGATAAAAAAAGCCCGGGCGGTATTCCGCTGGTGATTCATAACATCGGTCAGGGCGCCCGCGAGGAAGACTGCCTGCAGATGTTTCCTCTCACCGGGCATTATCGGCTCAGGTAAGCATAATCACAAAAAGATCGTTCAGGTTGCCGCCAGTGTAGCCCGTGCACACAAGACCGCCTGCCTGCCTGAAAAATTCATAAGAATCACAGCGCCGCAGATAATCGCTCTGACTAAGGCCCAGCCGATCGGCAGTCGCGATTACCGAGGCATCGACAAAAGCTCCCGAAGCATCGGTCGGGCCATCGATACCGTCAGTGCTTAAAGCCGCAAAAAATGCGCCTTCATATGCACGCATCGATTCGAACAATGCCAGTGCCAGATGCTGATTTCGCCCGCCCATGCCTGTTCCGTGCACTTTGAGCGTCAGCTCGCCACCGGCAACTATCGCCATCCGACTGCCTTCTGAGCGCCTTGCAGCCAATTTTCGCAATTCTTCGACAAAAAAATCCCTGGCCACATCTATCGGGCCGGCAACAGGGACGTTAATCAGGCTCACCTCAAAGCCCTGCCTTTGAAGATTCTCTTTAAACGCACGCTTCACCATAAAATTATTGGCAATTACCTGGTTAAATACCCTGCCGAAACAACTGTCACCAGGTTTGGGCGTTTCTTCAATATCGCCGGCAACACCCTGCTGAAGACGACAAAGAACCGCGGCCGGAACAAGTTCAGAAAGACCATATTTTTCGATCACCAGCAACGCGTCGGCAAAGGTGGTTGAATCGGCAACCGTCGGCCCCGAAGCGATAAAATCAAGAGGGTCATTCAACACATCTGAAAGAATAAGGTTCAGCATGGTTGCAGGCCAGGCCTTTCTTGCCAGCCAGCCGCCCTTGATCGCAGACAAGTGCTTGCGCACCGTGTTTATCTCATCTATAGAAGCCCCGCTGCGCAAAAGCAGACTGGTGACCTGCTGCTTGTCTGAGAGAGTCAACGGGATTGCCGGCAAAGGCAGAAGGCTCGAACCGCCGCCAGAAATAAGACAGATCAGCAGATCATCACTCTCTGCTCTTTCGGCTATTTCGCTGATTCTGATTGCACCGTCAACGCCTGCCGTATCAGGCAGCGGGTGCCCCGCCACCCTGATCTCAAGCTTTTTTAAGCAATAGCCGCATCTGTCTGAAACATTCACACAGCCTTCAAAAATACGCTCGCCCAGCAGATCTTCAACCGCAGCGGCCATACCAGCCCCGGCTTTACCGGCACCGACAACACTGACGCGCCTGAATCTGTCAAGATTAAAAGTGCTGCCTGCAACGCGAAGCATGCTGCCATCTGTCTGCAACTGCCTTTTTGTGATCAAAAAAGGGTCGACAGCAACAAGCGCCTCTTCGTAGGCAGTAAGAATACTTTTGCGGGATTTGGCAACAGCAGGCGGCAGCTCAGCATCAATAAGCGCACGAATGTTTTTGATCAACGGGTTCTGCATTCTAGCGGCAGAATTCCACACCGGTTTTTCCGTCGGGCATCTTAACAACCTTCATTTCAAGGCCTGGTTTTGGGTTAAAACAGCTTATTCCAAGATATTCTGCATATTGCTCGGCATCCTGAATTTCGTCATAGGAATCTTCAAACGTTCGATGCAATCTGATAACTTTCTGGTTTTTGAGAATCAGACAGGTCTCATACCAGAACTGCCCTGTTGAACCGCCATTTTTAGTAGTGCGTTCATGTGAATCAATGGCCACACAGGCAATATCGCCAAGGGCACAGACATATTTCTCGTGCAGCGACCCGAAGATGCGGGTGGTCCTGAACAGGGCATTACGCGTTCGGTCAAGAACGTAATAGCGCTTGATGCCATAATAAATCGCCCCGAACAGCGTAAAATAAACCAGCAGCCCGATCAACCCCTGCAGGGTCTGCATTTTGCCCTCGGTCAACGCTCTCGCAACAAAGGCTACCGGAACAAAACCGAAAATCAGAAAAATGAACCAGCGCAACATGCTGTCGATCGGCTTAATGATTTCAAGCCGTGGCAGCTTGCGGATATCGAACTTTTCATCTGTACTGAACTCTGTCATTACTTTTATCCCCTTATCTGCGCACCAGAACGATCATGGTCAGATCGTCGCCGGGTTGCGCCGATCCCAGCCATTTTTGCCAGGCACGCATGATTTCTGCATAATACTCTGACGCATCAACATGGTAACAGTCTGCAACCAGATTGAAAAGCCCTTCATAGCCAAGTTCCTGCCCGGTTTCGTTTCTGGCCTCGACAAAACCGTCGGTATAGAAAATCATCGCCTGACCAGGCTCGATCTGCAGCGTCATATTCGTGTAGCTGTTTTTTTTGAACCCGCCAAGCACCGCACCGGCATGGCTGATTTCCTGAATTTTACCGGTGGCCGGGTCAAAAATCATAGGCGAACAACCGCCGGCATTGGCATAGGTCAGTCGGCCCGAAGCCCTCTCCACACCCAGATACTGAAAGGTCATGACCTTGCGCTGCACCTTGGTTTTAATGCCAAAAATTATCTGGTGCAGTCGCAACATCAGCGCAGCGGGGTCTTTATGCAAAGCCCGGCCACAAATTACACCTGCCTTTGCCATTGCCATGATCAGGGAGGCCCCCACTCCATGACCGGCGACATCGCCCAGCAGCAGAGCAAAATGCGCATCATCGATGCTGAAATAGTCGAAATAATCGCCACCAAGCTCGATCATCGGCTGACTGCGTCCATAAATACTGTAGCCCTCTACCGTGAGGGGCTTTGCCGGCAGCAGTCTGGCCTGAACTATACTGGCAATCCTGAGTTCTTCGAACTCGGCCATGCTGGCGTTAAAAATAGCAGCCATTTCGGCAAACTCATCGCTGCCGTCATGGGGAAGGCGAAACGAGGCATCGCGGTTTTCCAGAGCCATAGCGGCCTGATGCAGCCTGTCGACCGGCTTCAGAAGATTGAAATAGAGAATGGTAATCATCAGAACAATCAGTGCAACTGCCAGAAAAGCCAGATAAAGCATGTCGAACGCTTCCTGTCTTATCAGCTTCTCAATTTCTGCAAGCGGGTACAGAACACAGAAGCGCACCTTTTCCGCCCGGTTACCCTGCAGGCCAACGAACAGCTGACTCTGCCCCTGAAATTCAACAATTTCAGGTTCCGGTAAAGGATATTCAGTTACACGCAAAAACAGCGCATGAATATCTGGTCTTAAAAGCAGTTCCCAGGCTGATTCGCCGTAAAGACGACGTTCGCGTGCCACAAAAACCTTAAAACCATGGGGGTTACGCGTGATTGCCGTCATGGCCGTTTCAAAATATTTGTCCTGAAACGAATTCATATCCAGAGCGATGAGGGCAAAAATGTCAAACAGCTGCGGCTGAAAAATACGGAAAGATTGGACAAAAAGCAGAAAATTCATGCTCCCCCAACCTGCAGGACCGATAGAACCCTCAACCTGAGCAAGGTCATGCAGAACCATATAAATCGGCTTCTGAAAAAAGGTTTCGATCATAAATAACCGGTCTGCAGAAGTCTCAGGTGCCGGCAGCGAATTCAGCCCCGCAAGATGGTGCTGGGCCAGAACCAGAATGTTTTCACTCTCGGGATTGTTACGCTCATAAAGTTCACCTTCGCGGCCAGTAGAAACGATTTTAAAGTCATTTTTCGTTTTTTCTGATCCCAAAGTGCCATAGTCAGCGTTAACCAGGTGGAATCCGGTATAAACTGTTTTAAACCGGTCGTGAATCTTCTTGAGAATTCTTTCAACAAAAGCAGCATCGAATGAACCGTCTGACTTATCGTAAACAATCTGTTTAATCAGACGGGTATAGCGGGCAAATTCACCCTGCAGACTCTGGTCAACTTCTCTTACGAACTCGTGCATCTGCTGATTCTTTTCTCTGACAAGGATCGACTTCTTGTTCAACAGGTAATCAACGGCAACTCCGGCAAGAATCAGCATCGGAATACCCGCAGAAATAATCAGCAGCAAACCAATCTGTGTCAGCACCGACAGGTTGTCGACTCTGAAGCCTGCCCCCCATCGCCGCAGCAGAGTTGTTACCATAAAGCCGCAGAGCATCACGATAATAAGAGAAAGCCTGCCCGGACTGAAAGCAGAGCCCGGCAGGCGGTATCTGACCAGTATAATTGTTTCAGCGCGGGTTCTGACAAGGGTGAAAAGGGAATCATTAAATTCCAGAAATTCCTTGCCCGGCGATGCAGAGAATCCCGCCGCTGCAAGTTTAACCTGCCTGACCGGGACTTCAGAGCCATGCAGTCGACCATTGCGTATCATCGCAAAGCTCAGACGGCGGCGGTCAACCCGTTCGAACAGCGACTTCAGCCCCTGTCTTCCCCTAAGTTCGCTCGTCGGAATTCTGATTAGGAGAATGCGCCCTTCGACGCGTCCAATCCATATCCTGGAGCTGTCTGCGGCAAAATTTGTATAATAAAAGATCCCTGAAACTGCCTGAGCATTATGACCAAAACCGGCGGCATAAAAGTCGGGGCCGGTCAGGGCGCGTAATCTGTCGATCGCCTGATCCCTTGCCGGCGATTCATAACCGGTCAAAACCTTCATCAGATCAGAGCCTGATTTCTGTAAAAGGTTGTATTCATCACTTTGCCGATTAAAATTATCGGCGCAAAGATTGCCATGTTCATTAAAAACTGCATACTGCGCCCGACTGCCGGTTTTCTCAAGAAATTCGGCAACCTTTGCGACCAGGTCTTCTGTGGTTGAAGAATTCGTACAGAATGCCGTGTATGTGTTGCTCAGGAACCTGTCTTCGTTGGCATTGAGCAACAGATCGTTGCGGATCTTTACCAGCTCCTGCCCGGCAATACTGAGGTCAACGCTCCGACGGTTACTCTCAAGATAACTCAGCCCTTCATACAGCCCGAACGCCGGAACGACAATCAGGGCCACCACCAGATAAACACTGGCAAGCAGACCTGAACCGCCCGAAACAGTCTTATGCTTTTTCACATATACCTCAACATCAGCATGGTGCAGTCGTCCTGGGCCGTTTCAACTTTTCTTTCGAGGCTGGCGAAAACCTGCTCAATATGAGCCCTTAAATTCTCAGCGGCGCCTTGCGCAATCAGATGTGCCAGTTCCTGAAAACCGATCTGCAGGCCATCGCGGCTGACGCTTTCCACAAAGCCGTCGGTAAAAAGAATCAGTCTGTCGCCCGGAAAAAGCCTGATCCTGACCGGTGTAAAAACCCGGCGGTGATCGAAACCTGGTGGAAGCCCGCAAACGTCGCTGAGCAGCTCAGCCCGGTCTGCACCTGCACGCAAAAGCATCGGAAAGGGGTGCCCGGCATTTATCAATTCTGCTTCACCGGTTTCTGCGTCGACAACGGCGCATAGAGCGGTCATAAAATCCTTGCTGCCCTGGGCTCTCAGGCTGCAGAAAACCGAATTGAAACGTTCCATAAGCGCTGGCCCTGTAACTGAGCCCTGATTTTCTTCGAACAGCATAACCGCCCTCGCCATGGCCATGCTCAATGCTGCGGGAATACCGTGCCCGGTAGCGTCACCGATAAAAGCCAGAACCTTTCTGCCTTCGGTCTTTGAAAAATAAAAAAAATCTCCACCCAGATCGGTCATGGTGCGTGATAAAGCTGCGGCCTCGATTCGACCGCATGCAAGACATGGCTCTGAAACAAGGCTTTCCTGAACGACTCCCGCGACCGCCAGTTCCTGAAGATTCTCAAGAGAGTGATTGAATGCGGCAACCAGGCGACCCAGCTCGTTGTTGCTTATCTGTGGCAATCTCGCGTTAAAATCGCGCCGGCCGATCGCTTCAATACCTTCGCGTATCGCAGAAAGGGGTCTGAATATCCACTTCTGCAGCAGAAAAACCCCGGCAATCGCAATTACCATAAGCAAAGCCGTAAACAGCGCTGCTTTGAGCATTATCGCATCTGCGTGAGCTTTAACGGTTTCAGCAGGGAGCATTGCCGCAAGAATCAGACGGTTGAGATTCTTTCCCGGCATTGCCACAACCACAAAATTGCGATTGTTCAGTCTGACCTGGCCGGCCTGTATTGTCTGACGATTGACCGAAACCTTCATAAGTCTGAGAAGGTTTTCATCCGATCCTGGCGGCGCAACGACAAACCTGCCGTCACTGCGACCAAGAGCGGCAAATCTGACATCAGCGTCATTGTCCAGGGCTGCAATTTTTTCCAGGGCATACCTGCGGTGCAGCCTGCCAAACTCCCAGATAAGCACCGCAATTATCATATCTTCCTTCTTTTTGCCTTGAGGCGAAATCAGGCTGTAATAAGCACCCACTTCAAAGTCACCGACCCCGAGATAGGTTATTCTGTTCTGTTTGATCTGCAGATCCTGTGCGAGATGGAAAGCAAGCTGCGAAAATTTTTCACGGGCACCGCTGATATTTTTGGCGGTAATTATCTTCAGCGCTTCGACACAGGCACTCTTCATCACGCCACGACTGCGCGAAACCTTCTGACTGATGTTCTGCAGATAATCCCGGGCACTGAGGTCAATTAAAAGAACTTCGTCATGCCTGACCTTCTGGCGCAACTCTTCATTGAACCGCACAAGTACGGAATGATTCTCGAGGATTTCAGGCTTTTTCATTATGGTCGCAGCAAGATATGCTGTGGTTTCATCTGCCATCCGGCGCAAAAACCACTGATAGTCGGCATCGACCTTTTCAACCGCATGCTGCAGCTGGCTTTTCAGGTTACTGATAATTTCTGCCTCGCCGTGGGCAACATACTGCATGGTCAGGGAACTGATCGCCAGAAGAGGTATAAAGACAGCATAAATAAAAAATACCGAAACCTTCAGCTTTACGGTAAGCGAAACGGGGTGACGCAGCTGATAAACAAACAATACAAAGCCTGCAATCAGAATTATCCTGACAAGAAATGCCAGAGAAAAATTTCGCATTTCAACCGTATCGGCAATTTTACCGCCCGCCCGGAAACAGAACCCGCGCCACCGGTTGTTGAGATAACGGCACGCAATTGATGATTCTGCCTGCTCTGGGGTAGAAAACCCGAGTTCCTCGTGTCTCGCCAGAGCAAGAACAACCTCTGCCGCCTTGTTTTCAGAAAGGGCCGGCACCAGATCATCGTTTTCCGGCGGGTAAGGAGCAAAACCGGTAACCGTATCAGGAGCAAGGCGGTTCAAAGCCTTAACAGCCCACTTCAGACCATCGTTGCCCCTGATAAATGACCGGCTGATAAAGCAAAGCAACCTGAAGTCACTGCCCGAACCATACCAGAGGTGAAACTTCTCGGCGCCGGCAGAAACAAGTATGCTCCTTCCGGATCGCTGTGGCCGGAAAGGAATTAACAGATCTTCGGGGCGCAACAGAGACCCCAGTAGAGGCTTTAAACGGCTTAAACGACTTTCCAGTTCGTGAACCGACTCATGCCCCAAACCCTCGGCTGCCGCTTTTTCAAGGTCGGCTGTCAGCTGAAATGTCTGCCTGAAAAGATAATTGAAGCCGCTCAGATCAGAATAATTCTGAAGCGGCTGCCCTTTCGCATCAGCTATGACAAAGGAAAAAGCGCCGGGAAACATTGCCTTCAGTCTGGCAAGTTTTGGCCTGATACGGGCAAAAGTCTGTGGCTCTCCCGCAGGAGTTCTGCAGAGACCCGACAGAATAAAATGCGCGAACTGTTCATTCTGAACAAAAAACTCGAGCCGGTCGAGTCTCTCTTCGAGGCGTTCGTTCAGCTTCTCATGCCGATCTGCAACTATCCGTTCCAGAACGGCATCCATACCTTTATGGATGATCAGGCCAGGAACGACGATAAAGCACAAAACAGCTGCCAGAACATTAAAAATCGGAAAATTGCGTGAAAAAACCCGCCGGATAAAGCCCCATAACCTGGCACCAGGACTTTCAGTAAAATTTTCGGGCTTCTCTCTCGTTGCCGCTAACAAAAATAAGATCTCCAGAGCAATTACAGATTTTCCGGGCTAAAAACAAAATGGCAGAAAACAGCTTTGCCAGACACCCTGATATTGTAATAGAATCAGATAAAATTTAAAAGCGGTACAAACACCGCATATCCGCGAGGTAAACATGCCAAAACCAAGAGTTTTTGTAACCCGTGAAATACCAGATGTTGGGCTGCAGCTTCTCAGCCGCAAATTCGAAGTCGAAGTCTGGCAAGATTACGCGCCACCCCCACGCGAAGTCACACGCGAAAAATTAAAATCGGCAGATGCCCTTATTTCTCTGCTGTCTGATAAAATCGATGCCGAAATGCTCGCTGACGCCCCGAATCTCAAGATTATCGCCCAGTATGCCGTCGGTTATGACAACATCGACGTCAAAACCGCCACCAGCAGAAAAATATGCGTTACCAATACCCCTGACGTTCTCACCGACGCCTCGGCCGATTTTGCCTTCGCGATGCTGATGGCAGTAGCCAGACGCGTTGTCGAGGCCGACCGTTACGTCAGAGAAGGTAAATGGCAGGTCGCCTGGCACCCGGCCATGATGCTCGGGCGTGATATTTTTGGCGCCACCATCGGCATCGTGGGCGCCGGCCGCATCGGCCAGGCGGTTGCACGCCGTGCCCGAGGTTTCAATATGCCGGTTCTTTATTACAGCAGCTCGCCCAAACCGGAATTTGAAGCAGAATGCAGAGCCACCCGTGTCGAACTCGATACCCTGCTGAAAAATTCAGACTTCGTCAGCCTGAATGTGCCATTGAACGACAAAACCCGCCAGCTCATCAACGCCGATCGGCTGGCACTGATGAAGCCTTCGGCATACCTCATCAACAACGCCCGCGGCCCGGTCGTCGATGAAAAAGCTCTGTATTCCGCCCTCAGCTCAGGCCGCCTCGCCGGTGCCGCCCTTGATGTTTTTGCCACCGAACCGACCCCGGCCGATAATCCGCTTCTGCAGCTGCCAAATGTCGTTGCCGCGCCTCATATCTCAAGCGCCAGCTTTGCTACCCGCGAAAAAATGGCAGAAATGGTCGCCGAAAACCTTCTGGCTTTCTTCGCCGGCAAAGAACCACCCGACCTCATTAACCCCGAAGCATTCAGCCACATTTAAATTCTTTTTACGTCATCCCTGCGGAAGCAGGGATCTAAGCTATTCAAAGTCAGATTCCCGCCTTTGCCCTCTGGGGCATAAACGCGGGAATGACGGAAAGCCATGCAATTCCAGTGTGACAGAGGGCTAGGCCCGCTGCATCTTCATGAAGAACAGCAGCGGCATGCCCTCATAGCGGGCTGCTTTCGAACATTGCCCGATCAGGCGGTCGTCGACATAATGCTCTTCAATGCGTGAAACCCTTAAACCAGAGGCAACGGCAGCATTGAAAACATCAGAAAGACTGTGGCAAAGGCTCTCAGGCAAAATGTGGGCGTTGTTTTCACTGTTTTTGAACCGGGCGGTAATGCCAAGCAGGTGCATGGCCGGGTGCAGGCCACTGATAAAAATATCGGCATCCGGGCGGGCAACTTTGCGAATGCCCCCGAAATAATTCGGCAGATTGTTTATATGCTCGATCACCAGGCTCGAAACCACCAGATCGAACTGTTCATCCGGAAATGGAAACGGCTTGTTGAGGTCGGCATTCCGCCAGTTTATATTCTGACCTGGGCTTTTATGTCGGGCCTTGCTCAACATGCCTTCAGAAAAATCGACCCCGGTTATCGTAGCCCCGGGAAAATGCTGCCGCAGCCAGATTGCCAGTCGGCCGGTGCCACAGCCACAGTCAAAAATGCTCTCGTAACGCCTTTTCAGCAGCTCAGGAAACAGGTGCATCTGCTCCAGCATTATCAATGCATTAGACTCTTCGTCATAAATTTCTGACCAGAGGTCGTAACCTTCCTGAACACCCACAATTTTAGGGTTTTCTGGCAGATACGGGGTTTTAAAAGGCACGCGCGGCATGGTTTTTGACATCGCTTTTCCTTTACAGAAAATTTACCCCGACAATATGACGCAAAAAGCCAGACATTGCAACCGGCCGCACGCAGCCAACAATTTTCAGTCACAAATCGTAGACAACCGGCTTGCAGGCCGAGACTGCCTCCCTTAAAAAAACAGCTGAAAAACTCATGCTATAATCTCAGAATAACCCGGCAATAACATAAATCGAGAGGTAAGCCATGAACCGGAATCTCATAATCGGCCATAAAACTGCATTATTTGCGCTGCTTGCGCTGTTGCTGCTGCCAGCAATTGTTGGCGCCGGCGAACTGCTCGAAAAAGCCCGGAAATTCGACAGCCTTATTGCGGCTGACCATATGCCCAGAGGCCTGGTCGTCAACCTGCAGCCGATAGAAGATGGTCAGAAAGTGCGTTACCGCTCAGCCGGCGATTCCACCATCTGGACCGGCGCTTACATCGCCTCACAGGTTTACCGTTACCGTGTCACCACTGACACCGCCGCCCTCGATAACCTTGAAAAAGCTCTGCGAGCCTTCGTGCAACTGCACGAAATGGCAGGCAGCACCGGTTTCATCGGCAGAGCGTTCGGCACCCGCGAAGAGCTCGGCGACAGCCCCGATATTCAGCCCGGCATCGGCAGCTACAGTCATCTGGTTTTCAAGGCCGACACTTCGCGCGACCAGTATACCGGCATTTTCATGGGCTGCGCCCTGGCCTGGCCCCTGATTCGCGATGAACAGCTGCGCCGCGACCTGCAGAAGATGATCGGTGCCGCCGCGCATAATCTCAAGCAGAACAACCTGGCCCTGAAAGTGAATATCAACGGTTTTTCGCCATCGACTTTCGACCTGAATCCTGATTACGCCTATCAGGACCGCATTACCCCCGAAGAATGGGCCAGAGTCGACGATTTTCCCGCAAATGTTTTTGCGGCCGCCATACCCTACTCTGAGAGACTCGCCAGAATCGTTGCGCGTTTTCAACCGCCGCCGGTACGCGGCGGCGAAGCCCTGCGCGCCCTGCTGATGTTTCAGACCGCCTGCAACATTACCCAGGACCCCGAGCTGACGGCCTTTTTCAATGACGAACTGCTGAACCGCCGCCAGCTGCACGTAACCGCCTCAGAAACCTCGCAACTACTGTCTGACATCTATCTCGGCCGCAATCTGCCGGTTGTCGAAAACCGCCTCAACGGCGTTTTCAGGGCTATCGGCAAAGTATTCATCAACATTCTGGCGATGCGCGCCGGAATCCCGGACTCGCTCGTTCTGTGGGCCGAACCGGTGACGATGCTTCCGGTTACCTGCCTGGCGCAGGCAACCACCGGCAGAATTCTGAAAACCCTTGAATTCTTCAGACAGCCGGGCGCCTTTGCGGTTTTTAACCTGCTGGCCGAAAAGCTCGAAGGCTATGCCGCCAGTCTCAAAATGTTCAAGGCTGAGCGTGCCGCCAGAAAACTGCAGAAAAAGGCAGCAGAAATCAAAGGCTTTGCCGCTTCGAATATCGATGAATTTTCAGATACCATGCGCTCGTATGTCGGCTGCAACCTTGGCTTCTTTGCTCTGCTCGGCATTCTCGACCAACCTGCCGACCCGCGCCTGCGCCAGGCAGCGCTGGCAATTCTGCCCCGGTCATTCGAGCCGATCGCCGACGAAGCGAACAGTATGTACACTTTTATTGCGGCTGCGTTCAGCGGGGGCACCACTGATGAGCAGTTGCTCATGGCCGCACGCCAGACTCTGCTGCTCTACCCCGAAGATCAGCTCAGCCGTCGCTTCGACCACAGCCGGACCATGCGCCATTCGCTCTGGCCCGACCGTTTTGGCCGCTACGGTCGCCAGAGTATCGACCTGATACCCATCAACCAGAGAGCTCCGCACATTTTCATCTGGCAGGAACCACCTAGAATGCTGGTTACCGGCAGCGACGACCAGACCAGAATTGCCCCGGTCGGCTATCTGCTTGCCTACTGGTTTGGCCGCCACCACGGCCTGCTGACCGAAACCGACTGAAACCTGAATGCGGAGTCATCAGCTTTCGCAAATATCAGTCCTCTGTCACACAAGAATTAGAGGTCTCTTCGTCCCGCGTTTATGCCCCAAAGGGTACGGCAGGAATCTTATCGTTAAGAACTTAGATCCATGTTTCCCCATTCCGGGGACAAGCGCAGGGATGACGCACAAACTGACACCTATTGAATTCAAATGTGACAAAGGACTTTAGGATTACACAGGCGCTTAAAGAGGCACAAAAAATGCATCAGGGGTCGCACGAAAACCCGGTTTCATTCAGGAAAAACCCTGAGCCTGCCACTGACCTTCAGCTGCAAACCATTCTTTTCAACCACTTCGCCCCAGTTTCTGAAGCCTTCCGGGGGCAGATAACAGCATTTTGCCGTATCATATCTGCCGGCAATACCGGTCATCGACTGCATCGAACTGGTCGCAGCAGCTTTCACACCGTCGTCGGTGCTGCGGCTGCCGCCATAATAGTCGTTACCCGGCCATGAAACGTGATCCCAGGCTACGACACTGAAAAATTCGCAGTCAGAAAAATCATCGCCGGGCTCGGCATAGTCGGCCGGCCGACAAAGCTGCGGGCGGTTTTTCCCGGCATTGAGAAATGGGCGGACCAGCAAAGTCACCCCGTTGATCTCATGCCGCGCATTTTTGCATTCGTTATAAGGCCCGTAATAAACCGCTCTGATATTCACAAACGAACGGCCGTGCTGATGCAGAAAGCGAAACAGCACCTTTTCGAGTTCGGCACCCAGTTGCCCCTTGAATGGCCCGGCAAACATGCCGCAACCCACCCCGGGAATTGTGATTAAAGCCTTTCGGCCAAGCTTTTCAGACTCCCGGTCCGCATACAAAAAAGCAGGCAGCAGACGCTTTTCATACAACCGGTAAAAAGCCTCGGTTTCGATGTGACCATTGCTGACCACCGCATCCCAGTCAGCGGGGGGCATTTTTTCAGAACCGGTATCGAGAAGCGCACCCGGCAGAAAAAGCAGGGTGCCCGTAAATGGCCCGGCATGAACGTTCGGCTTCTGATGCAGGCCGTCATCAAAAATCGTCACCGGAACCGCGGTGCTGATGTAGCCAAGCAGCGAAAGCTCTTCCATTGCCCAGTCGCTGCCATCGCCGACAACGGCACTCTCGGCAAAAATTATCGGTTTCTTTGTCTGAATAAGCTTTTCGACAAATTCTTCGGCAGACAGCTTCGCCAGATCGGCTTTTTCGAGCTGCCTGGCCAGAAAAGCACCAGGCTTTTTGCCGGTTCTCAGCGCTTCAAGATACTGCTCCGCCCGGGTAAAGACATCACGGTGCAGCAGAAAAGTGTAACTCCCCATTTCCCCTCCATTGGCGGCATTATGCAAAAAACAGCAGAACAGAACCAGAAACAAGATAATGGTTTTTCGCACCGCTCAGAATCGCTCTCTTAAAAAACTTTACCCTATTATACCCTCTGACACGAAAAAATTCATGGTGTTTTTCAGGCGCGTTTTACGCCCGGCCCATTTATCGCGCTGCGGCCGGTGTTGCTGCCGGTAACGTTTATCTGGGTCCCGATGCGTTCCTTGAGCATGGCGACGTGCGAAATCACTCCGATCAGCTTGCCATCCTGCTGCAGCCCGGCGAGCGTATCGAGCGCGACCTGCAGAGCGTCGTCGTCGAGAGTACCGAAACCTTCATCGAGGAAAAGCGAATCGACCCGCACCTTTTTGCTGGCAAGCTTTGAAAGGCCAAGCGCCAGAGCCAGACTGACTATGAAGCTTTCTCCACCCGAAAGATTTTTTGTCGAGCGCACTTCACCGGCCTGATATTTGTCGATAACCATCAATTCGAGAAGATCCTGCGGGTCTCGCGTTAACAGATACCTGCCCGTCATTTTTTCGAGCTGCTGGTTGGCAAGGTTTACTATAATGCCAAAAGTCAGCCCCTGAGCGAACCTTGAATATTTCTGGCCATCTTTCGAGCCAATCAGCTCGTTGAGCACATTCCACTTGCGGCATTCAATCGCCTGCCGGTCGAGTTCGGCCTTTCTGGTGCTGATAACCGCAAGAGCCCGCCGGTTTTCATCAAGCCGGTGTTTCAGGCCCCCGATGGTTTCGCCAAGCATTTTAATCAGCGCTGCCTGTTCGGCAACCTTCCCCTTAAGCTCATCGACGGAAGCGGCACTCAGATTCAACTGCTGTTCGCCGGCCAGTCGGGCCTCTCTGTCTTTGAGTCTGGTCGCCGCTTCAGCCACACGCGCGTCGAGTTCCTGTGCCTGTCTGGCCAATGCCTGCCGTTGCTGAGGCTCAAGACAGCAGCCGACAAATGCCGCTTCATCAGCAAAGCCTTTCTGACAAAGCTGCAACCCGAAATTCTTTTCAAGCGGCTCCAGCTCAAAGCTTTTCTGCTCCGTTTCTTTTTTCAATCTGGAGATGTTGGTTGCAGCTTCGTTGCGCTGGCTTCTCGCGGCTTCTGCAGCCAACGCTGCCTGCTGCAGTTTTTTCTCTGCCCGGGTAATCTGCTTTTCGCCACTCTGCTCTTCTGCGTCTGGGTCTTTGCCGCCAAAAAGTTGCTGCCGTTCTGTCAGCAACTGCTGCACGCCCGCATCGAGCCCTGCCAGCGAACTCTTTTTGGCAGCAAAATTTTCGTTCAGAACAATTCCAACATCTTTCAGACTTTTAAGCCCTGCGATAATGCTCTGTAATCTGTCTGCAGTGGCGGTTTTACGGCTCTGAGCCTCCTGCCATGCGTCTAGTCTTTTCTGCAGTGAAGAAAGCAGAACATTGATATCATCGCCGGGAACTTCGGCAATGCCAAAACCGGCGAGCTTGTTGCCGATATTTTCGCGGGCAGCCACAAGTCGCCGGCTTGCCTCATCAGCCAGGCCTTTGCGGTCAGCAACCGCCTGGCCGGCATTTTCTGAAGCCTGAATCGCCTGCGCCAGCCTGCTTTCTGCAAGAAGCACTCTTCGGGCAAGTTCATGCCCATCGGTCTGCATCGTGCTGACTTGTGCTTCAATGGCTTCTGCAGAGGCAATCAATTTTTCGAGAGCTGCGGTGCGTTTCTGATTTTCATCAAGTTCAGGAATATTACCCAGTGCAAACGGATGTTCGGTTGCACCGCACAGGGGGCACGGCATACCATCCATGAGAACCTTGCGGCGGTCAGCCTCGTAACCGGCGATGGTTTTGATAAAAACGGCTTCTTTGAGCAGAGTATCGCGTTCGGTCTGATATTCGCGCAGCAGCCTGCCGGCAAGCAACTGCACCAGCTCATCTCTTTTACTGGTCAGAGCACTTTCTGAAGCGGCATGTTCAGTTCTGAGGCTGTTTAATTCCTTTTCAGCCTCTTTCTGCTCCTTTACCGATTTTGCCAGGCGTTTCTCTTCAGCTTCAAGGTTTTTCTGCCTCTGCAGAAGTTCTGCAGCGATAGGCTGCAGACTGCCGGCAAGTTCGCTGATTGCGGCAAACTGACTGACCAGAGCTTCGTCACGGGCATTATCCCGCAGAAATATCTCTACCAGAGAGAGTTCATCGAGCATTTTGTTCTGCTCTACCGCCAGCTGCTTTTTCTGCAGCTCGTTTTCATCGATCTGCGTCGCAAACCTGCGACATTCGCTCTCAATCGCTTCAAGCGCCTGCCGTTGCCCGACGATTTTCAAATCAATAGCGCGAACCGTCTGCCAGAGAGGCTTCTGTTCATTATGCTGCCTTCTGAGCTCTGCCAGCTCCGTCTCTGTTTCCTGCTGCTGTTTTTCTTTTTCCTGGCAGCCCTTTTCGAGCTCCGGAAAACCGCTCTCCGCAGCCGCCAGCGCAGCAATACCGTCTTTCCGCTGCTGCCGCGTAATTGTCAGAGCCCGGTAATCCGCTTCAAGTTCCGCCGCTTTGCCGGCCAGGTCAAGTCGTTCACGCTGTGGCTTGAAAGCTTGCATCAGTTTTTCATT
Source organism: Candidatus Ozemibacteraceae bacterium (assembly GCA_035342015.1). Classification (GTDB taxonomy): domain Bacteria; phylum Muiribacteriota; class Ozemobacteria; order Ozemobacterales; family Ozemobacteraceae; genus Rifleibacterium. The sequence continues at coordinate 16,228 of DAOQWI010000049.1, forward strand.
CTCGACTGTCTGTGCTCTGATGCCTGCGATTTCCGTGCGCAGAGTCTCGATACCATTCAGCCATTGCAGCGCCCGCGAGTCAGCGGCATGTTTCTGCATGGCTTCAGACTCTTCGGCCTGCTTCTGCACAAGTTCTGCCGTCGTCTGAGCTTCTTCTTCTGGCAGCAGAACCCTGATGCCACTGATTTCGGCATTAAGTCTGTCAAGTCGGTCATTCTCTTCGCGCTGCCGTTCAAATACCCGGCTTGAAATGCGGCTGAAGGTATCGCCGCCGGTAATCTGTTCGAGAATCGGGGCCCGGTCTTTTGCCGGCGTCTGCAGAAAGGCTGCAAAACTGCCCTGCGCCAGCAGAATCGACCTGGTAAACTGCATGAAGGTCATGCCGGTCTTGTTTTCTATAACTTCGGCGACCAGCGATTTTTTGTTTTCTACCAGTTCGCCCGTATCTGCGTCAGAAATTTCGTGTGCCGGTTCCTGCAGGTTGCCGGTCGGGCTTTTTCTGGCACGGGTCTGGCTCCAGTGGCACCTGAAACGGCCCTTCTGCGATTCAAACACGACTTCGGCAAAACATTCGGCGGTTTTTCGCGACATGATTTCGTTGCTGCTTTTTACAACCTTTTTCAGTCTTGGGGTCATGCCGTAAAGCGCCAGACTTATCGCGTCGAGAATCGTCGATTTGCCTGAACCGGTCGGGCCGGTAATCGCGAAAATACCATTGGCCAGGTAGGCAGGGTCAGTGAAGTCGACTGACCACTCGCCATAAAGAGAGTTGAGATTTTTAAAACGCAGCTGCTGTATCTTCACGCAATACCCCTCTATTCCCGGTTATTGTCTTCTTCAGCGATAAGATTCAGAATTTCCGAGTAGGCCGCCTGCAGTTCCTGCCATTGCTCGCCTGCCACCCCGTTCATTTCAAGAAATTTCTGAAAAACTCTCTTTTCATCGAGGCTATCTATTTCAATCCCGCTGCCGATGCCCTCGATCAGACCACTGACCAGTTTCTGGTTCTTCACCCTTACAACATTGATCGGCGTGCCCTCGACCAGCCGGTAAACTTCGTCCTGCAGATCGGGTCTTACCTCTTCACCTGTGTAGTCGACTTCGACCCAGGCATTGCTGTTTTCTTTTACCAGCGTTTTCAATTGCAATCTGATCTGCTCGAAATTGCCGGCGATTCTCTGCATAGGTCGACCGCAGGGCACCGCAATTTCTTCGACCGCAGGGGTTCTGCCCGAAAACTCTGCCAGCAGCACCTTTTTCTGCTGCCCGGCTTCGCCAAAACCCATGGCAATCGGTGATCCGCAATAGCGCAGGTGGTCTTTCCCGGCCACTTTCTGTGCCACATGCAGGTGTCCCAGCGCCAGATAATCGATCGTTGCCGGAAAAATTTCACTCGGGGCATGCGCCAGCGTTCCGACATAAAGTTCTCTGACGCCGTCGTCCTCGCTTACCTGGCCGCCCTGGGTAAACAGGTGCCCGGTGGCAATCACCGGAATCGCGCCGTTGTCTTTTCGCAGATTTTCAGCCACCGTGCACACCCGCGCATAATGTTCCTGCATTCCCTGAAGCAGCTTGGCGCCCTTTTGTTCGATGGTCTCACCGGCCTCGACACTGCGGATATCGCGATCGCGCAGATAGGGCACGGCGCACACTACAGCGATCGGGGCCCCGCCGCCCTTCTGCCTGACCACAATCACTTCGTCTTCGGGTTTTTCGCTCGCCGTTCCGATCACATGCACATTGAGGGCTTTGAGAATTTCTTTTGGCGCATCGAGAAACGAGGGTGAATCATGGTTTCCGGCAACAATGATCACATGGTGGCAGCACGACCCGGTCAGGCCGGCAAGAAAACGGTAATACAGTTCCTGTGCCCGGTTCGGCGGCGCGGTATTGTCGAAAATATCGCCGGCCACGACCAGCACGTCGACCTGCCTGTCGATTATCGTCTGCGTCAGCCAGCCAAGAAAGCTTTCGAATTCATCATATCTTTTAAAAGTCTCAAGCGACCGGCCAAGATGCCAGTCAGAAGTATGCAGCAACCTCATTCATACCCTCCCCTGCCGCTTTCATAGATTATCTTTATCTCCCCGCA
>DAOQWI010000050.1:0-18227 GCA_035342015.1 Candidatus Ozemibacteraceae bacterium
TCCTCAGAAAAGTTTAGCAATGTGTCGATAGGTATTGAAGAGACTGATTCAACAGCATCAGCCAGACAGAAACTCTCTGAAGAACTCAAATCCGGCAGACTTGACGAAAAGGAGGTAGAAATCGACGTGAACGAGCATCAGACACCCGTAGTCGAAGTTTTCTCCTCCCAGGGCGGTTTTGAGGAAATGGGCATCAACATGCAGAGCATTCAGAGCATGATTGGCAATATTCTTCCGGGTCGCAGCCGCCGCAAACGCGTTACCGTTGCTCAGGCCCGCGATATCTTCTTCAGCGAAGAACTCAGCCAGCTCATGGAACACGAAGATCTGCAGAAGGAAGCCGTGTCACTGGCACAGGAAAGCGGCGTCATCTTCATCGACGAAATCGACAAAGTCGCCTCTTCTTTTGTCAGCAAGACCGGGCCCGATGTTTCGCGCGAAGGCGTGCAGCGCGACCTGCTGCCGCTCGTTGAAGGCACCAGCGTTATGACCAAATATGGCATGGTTAAAACCGATCATATTCTGTTCTTTGCCGCCGGCGCTTTCAATGTCAGCAAGCCTTCCGATCTGATTCCCGAACTTCAGGGGCGTTTCCCGGTGCGTGTCGAATTCGACAAACTCAGTGTCGAAGACTTCAAACGCATTCTCACCGAGCCAAAAAACTCTCTGGTCCGTCAGTATCAGGCCATGCTGGCCATCGACAACCTCGAAGTCGAATTTACCAGCGAAGCCATCGAGCGTGTCGCTCACTTTGCATGTGAAGCGAACGAAATGCACGAAAACATCGGCGCCCGCCGGCTGCACACCATCATGGAACAGCTGATGGACGAAGCCTCGTTTTCGGCACCGCAGAACCTGACCGGCCGCTATGAGATCACCCGCGAGACCGTCGACCGGGTTATCGGCCCGCTGATGAAAGACCGCGATCTGGCAAGATTCATTCTCTGAATTCATCGCTAAAGGGGAAAACGAAAAATGTTCGAAAGACTTACCGGAACTGCGACTTTCAATCTGCTTGGCAAAGGCCTTGAAGTATCGTCAAAGCGCCACAAGGTTATTTCAAACAACATTGCCAACGTCAACACTCCTCTGTTTAAGCGACAGATTGTCACTTTCGAAGATCAGATGGCTAAAGTGTTCGATGGCAAGGTCGATATCGTCGGCCGCCGCGAAGACGACCGCCATATTCCGATCGGCACCATCAACTACATGGATGTCGACCCGGTCACCATAAAAGACAGAATTCACGTAATGCGCAATGACAAGAACAACGTCGACATCGACGTTGAAATGAGCGATCTGGCCAAGAACACCATGACCTACCAGATTCATTCCAGCCGTCTGGCAGCAATGTTTGCAGGTCTCAACGATGTAATCACCAGAGGAGGTAGAGCATAATGACAATGTTCCGTGGCATTGATATTTCTGCATCTGGCCTTACCGCTGAACGTCTGCGCATGGACGTCATCTCGAACAACATCGCCAACGTCAACACCACCCGCACTGAAGACGGCGAACCATTCAGAAGAAAAATGGTCATCTTTCAGGCCAGGCACGCCTATGGCCAGCGCCCCTACCTCGATCGCATCAACCCCCAGGAACCTGGGCGCGGCGTCAGAGTTAACGCCATCATGGAAGATATGACCCCGTTCAAAATGGAGTATGACCCCAATCATCCTGATGCTGACTCCGAAGGCTACATAAGACGGCCTAACATCAACATAGTGCACGAAATGGTGGACATGATCACCGCTACGCGCGCCTATGAAGCCAACGTCACCTGTATCAATTCGGCAAAAGACATGACAAATGCCGCTCTAAACATCGGCGGAAGAGGATAATAAATGAAAATTGACAGTAATCATCCTTTGCACGGCGTAAGATCAAAACCAGAGCGCCCCCAGACCAACGCCAAGGAACAGTGGGGCTTCTTTCTTGATAAGTTCCAGACAGCGATTGACGAGGTCGACCAGCTCGGCAAGGAATCGGAAAAACTGACTCAGGACGCGGTTCTTGGTCGTGTAGAAAATCTGCATGACGTAATGATTGCCGCTGAAAAAGCCAAAACCGCAATGAATCTCACATTGGAAGTACGCAGCAAGGCACTTGAGGCATACAAAGAAATAATGCGTATGAATTTTTAATTTTTAGTCTTTACAGAACGGCTTTGCCGTACTATAACTAATCTATCAAATCCCGCCAGAAAAAATTATAAAATACACAGGGCACCATAAAGAGTAGGGAGTAGCAGGCAATGACAGATTTTCTTCGGCAGTTATGGGAACCGATTGCAAAACTGCCCCGGTCGCAGCAGATCGGGCTCGCAGCATTTGTAATCTTCGTGGTTGTGGGTATTTTGAGTGTATCCATGTGGGGCACGCAAAAAGAATTCATACCCCTGTTCGAAGAAAAACTGAAAATCGAGGATGCCGGCAAGGTAACTGCCAAGCTTACCGAACTCAACGTTGAATACAAACTCGGCAAGGACTCGACAGAGATTCTCGTCCCTCTCACCGACAAATCTTACATTATTCTCCAGCTCGCCCAGGAGAAAACCCTGCCTCAGGCCAAACCCGGCTGGCAGAAGCTGATTGACGAACGGTCTCTTTTCTCCGGCTCCACCGACAAAGAGTTTGACCTGAACTATGTGCGCGGTCTGCAGATAGAGCTTGAGAACACTTTGAAGCGCATGGGCCCGATCGAAGAGGCCAATGTCAGCATCACCAAGCCCAAAAAAGAAGTTTTCAAGGAAGACCAGAAAGAGCCATCAGCCAGCATTCTTCTGCAGCTGAAACCCGGTGCCGAAATTAACCAGGACCAGATCAGGGCGATCAGAGACTGGGTCTGTTCAGCCGTCGAAGGCCTGCAGCCAGATAAAATCAGAATCGTTGACAGCGAAGCCCGCGATCTTACCAGAGTCATTGAAGATGATGAAATGATGACTCTCGACAAAACCCAGACTGCACAGCTCAAAATCACCCGCAACCGCGAAAGCCACCTGCGCAAGGAACTGCTCAACATTCTTGAGGGCATGTTCGGTTATGGCAAGGCTCTGGTAAGCGTTCGGCTCGACATGGACTTCGATCAGAAAGAAGCGGTAAGTGATCTGGTAATTCCGCCGATCGAAGGTTCAAACACCGGCATCATTCTTTCAGAGAAGCTTGAATCAGAAAAATACGAAGGCAAAGATCTGATTGAAGACGGCGAACCTGGTGTCAACTCAAACCTGCCTCCCGGCGCACCCGCTTATCCCGGCACCGAAAATTCGACCATCAACAAATACGAGCGTGACGGCACCATCAGAAACTATGACGTTGGACGCTCAAAAGAAAAATATGTTAAAGAGCAGGGCACTATCAAACGCCTGACTGTATCAGTTGTATTAAACGGTGACCCTGAAGAATTCAACACCCTCAATGACCAGATCACCGAAGTGGCCAAACAGGCAGTTGGCTTTGATAAACTGCGCGGCGACAAAATTTCATTGATGGTCACTCCATTTAAAAATGACGAAGCAGACCGTGCCAAAGAAGCTATTGCCCTGAAGAAAGAGCAGGAGAAGCAGATGTTCATGATCGTTGTGGGCCTACTCATGTCATTCCCGGTTTTCCTGGGCGTGATCTATATTTTTGTAAGAGTTTCGAGAGCCAGAGCGATGGCCCGCGAGCAGCAGAAACTACAGGAAGCGGCCATGGAAGCCGAAAGACTGCGTCAGGCAAGAGAACAGCAACTGTTCCAGCAGAACGAACAGCAGTGGAAAGACTGGGAACGACGCTTCAAAGACATCAAGAACTTCTTCCCCGAAATCGGCGACGTCGAAGAAAAGAAGCGAAAAGTTCAGGATCTGCGTCATCAGGCTTACCAGTATGCCAGCGAAAACGACGCTCTGCCACCAGATTTCGACGAAATGACACCCGAAGAACAGTTTATCTACCGTGAAGCTTTCCAGAAGAAAGCCGACGGCACTCTTGAAGAAGGCCTCGAAAGACTCTCTGCCATTATCGCCGAGCGTGATCGAGCCCGCGAAGAAGAACTTGCGCGGCTCAACGCTCAGGCCAACGCCCGCGAATTCCTCGAAGAGCGTGTCAGAAATCTTATCGAAACCAAACCGGAAGATGCAGTACAGGTTGTTCGCCTGTGGTTAACCAAGTAGTAAGGAGAGCGACCCTGTGGCCGAGAAAGTTCAAACCGCAACCATCAAGCCTGAAGACCTGCCGATTCTCGACATACCCGGCAAGGCTAAAGCCGCTATTCTGCTGATTTTTCTCGGCCCTGAAACCAGTGGTTATATTCTGCAGTCCCTCTCAGACTCAGAAATCGAAATTCTTACAATCGAGATTGCCAAAGCCCGCAAAATAACTACCGAAGAAAAGCTCTCGGTGCTGTTTGAATTCGAACAGCTTATGATGGCCCGCAAGTTCTACTCAGAAGGTGGCCTGGAATACGCAAAACATCTGCTCGAAAAAACCATCGGACCGGGCAAGGCCCTCGAAATTCTCGCCAAAATGGGCACCTCATTGCAGGTTCAACCCTTCGAAGCTGCCAGAACTGCTGATCCTACTCAGCTCGCCACTCTGATTCAGAACGAGCACCCGCAAACGGTCGCACTTATTCTTGCCTACCTGCAGCCCGAAAAATCGGCGGTCATTCTCCAGTCGATGACACCAGATACCCAGGTTGAAATCGCCAAGCGTCTCGCCCTTATGGATAGAACCAGCCCGGAAATTACCCGTGAGGTCGAAAACTACCTCGAAGAAAGACTGTCGTCGATCATCGGCCAGGATTTCACCAGCGTCGGCGGTATCGATTCGCTCATTGGCGTATTGAATGCGGTTGAACGCGCCACCGAAAAGAACATCATCGAAACCATGGAAGTCCAGGAACCGAGCCTGGCTGAAGAAGTCAAAAAACGCCTGTTCGTATTCGAAGATGTTGTTCTTATCGATGACAGAAGCCTGCAGCGCCTGTTCAAGGAAATCGACATGAAAGACCTGTCGGTTGCCCTCAAAGGCGTCACAGACGAAGTCAAAGAAAAGTTCTACAAAAACATGTCGAAACGTGCTGCCGAAATGCTCAAGGAAGAAATGGCATACATGGGCCCGGTGCGCATGCGCGACGTAGACCAGGCACAGCAGAGAATCGTCGCCGTGGTCAAGAAACTCGAAGCCAGAGGCGAAATCGTTATTTCTCGCCCTGGAGAGGAGGAGCTGATTGGCTAAGACTCAACTTGGAACCAGCACTGGTCTCGAAATTCTCGCAAACATCATGCGGCATTGCGATGCCAAAACCAACCGCCACATTATGAACGGTCTGCAGAAAGATGTGCCGCATGTTGTTCTTGAGCTGCGCAAAAAAATCATGATGTTTGAAGATCTTGCCTACGCCGATGCCAGAGGTGTGCAAAAGCTTCTCAAGCTTATCAGAACCAGAGATCTGGCCGTTTCACTAAAAGGTGCTCCGCCAGCGGTTCTCAAAAATCTTGCAAATAACATGTCACAGCGCGGCCTCAGCGACTTGAAGGGCGAAATCACTCTGATCGGGCCGGCCCGTGAAGCCGATGTCGAAGCGGCGCGAGAACGCATAATGGCAGTAGTTGCCGAACTGATTAACAGCAAAGAGCTTTACATCAACCGTCCGAACGACGACCTGGTCTATTAAGGAACTTCTGAATGGGTAAAATTTTCAAGGCAAATCAGATCAAAATAGATACTGAAAAGCCCGTCTTCGTTCATCATCACCAGAAAATTGTCAAACCCGAGCCGGACATTGACCCGGCCGAAGACGCTTTTGCCGAAGAAGCCTTCAGAGCCCTTTCGCCTGAGCACCTGGCCGGAAATGGCGAAAAAATAGTCACAAAACCGCCGACAGAAGACGGTCAGAATCCTGCAGAAGAATCCCCTGAACCTGGTGCAGAGCCTTCGCCGGCGCGCAAACCAGAAAGTTTCCTATCGCAGACTGCAAGAAAATCCCGCCACGCTGCAGCCCTCGAAGCAATTAAGGTCAAAGAACTTGAACTCGAGGCACTTGAAGAAGAGCTGCGCGAATGGGAAACCTCTCTGCAGCAAAAAGAACGCGAACTGACTGCCAAAGAGCAGGAAATAAGCCATGGCATGATCAAGCGCCGTCAGGAAATGGAAGCGGAAGCTGCAAAAACTCTGCAGCTGGCCAGAGAAGCTGCCGCCTCTCTGGGCGAAGCAGCCAAAGCAGAAGCTGAGACCATAAAAAAAGCGGCACGCCTCGAGGTCGATTCATTGCGAGAAAAAGCATATAAAGAGGGCTATACTGCCGGCGAAGACAAGGGCCGCGCGGCCGGCGAGGCAGAAGGACTGCACGAAGTGCAGCTCGACTGGAAAAATCTGATGCTTGAATCAGAAGCGCTCGTTAACGAATTGCAGACAAGTCGTATGGGCATTCTCAAGTCTTCTGAAGAAGAGATGCTCAAGCTCATCATCGCCTTTGCCAAATCAGTCATCAAAGTCGAACCGGTTGCCCAGCCCGAAATCATTCTGCACAACATCGATCAGGCACTGAATCGCGTTTCCGAAGTCGACAAGATCGTCATGCGCATCAACCTGCGTGACAAGAGCATGTGTCAGGCCCACAAAGATCAGTTTCTTGCCCGCCTCAGCTCTGTATCTGAGTTGAGAATCGTCGAAGACATCACCCTTTCACCTGGTGGCATAAAAATTGAAACTGGTGTCGGCACTATCGATGCCACAATCGAAAGCCAGGCCCGAGAACTCGAAAAAGCTCTGCTCGAAAAATTTCGCAAAAATCAGGCGGGCATCTAAATGAGTTTTTCATTTTCTGAATACACCTCGGTGTTATCAAACACCGATCCGATAAGGGTAAACGGCCGCGTCACCCAGGTTGTCGGCCTGCTGATTGAAGCCACCGGGCCACAAAACCCGGTTGGGGACATCTGTCATATCATGACCCCACAGGGCCCTCTGCCATGTGAAATAGTCGGCTTCAGGCGCAGCAGCGTTCTTCTGATGCCACTGATTCACACCGAAGGTATAAGACAGGGGGCAGAAGTCGTTCCGACCGGCATGCCACTGACCGCTCCGGCTGGCGACGAACTGCTCGGTCGTATGCTCGATGGCCTTGGCAACCCGATCGACGAAAAAGGGGACCTGCCTCACGGCATCACCCGGGTTCCAATTAACCGTGACCCACCAAATCCGCTCACCCGAAAGCGAATTCTCAAGCCGCTTCCAACCGGTGTCAGAGTTCTTGACGGGCTGTTAACCATTGGCAATGGCCAGCGCATGGGTATTTTCGCAGGTTCCGGCGTCGGAAAAAGTACGCTGATGGGCATGATCTGTCGATCATCGCAGGCAGACATCAACGTCGTAGCACTGGTCGGTGAACGAGGTCGCGAAGTCAGAGAATTTCTCGAAAAAGACCTTGGCGAAGAAGGCATGCGCCGATCGATCGTCGTGGTCGCAACTTCTGATCAGCCGGCCCTGGTTCGCGTCAAAGCCGCATTCACCGCCACCGCAATTGCTGAGTATTTTCGTGACCGCGACAAGAACGTCATGCTGATGATGGATTCGGTAACCCGCTTTGCCCTTGCGCAGCGCGAGATCGGCAATGCCGTCGGGGAACCGGTTACTACACGCGGTTACACCCCGTCAGTATTTTCACTGTTACCCAAATTGCTCGAACGGGCCGGCACGGCAAGAAGAGGTTCAATCACAGGCATCTACACAGTTCTCGTCGAAGGCGGCGACATGGATGAGCCAGTAGCTGACGCCGTCAGAGGTATTCTTGACGGGCATCTGCTTCTAAGCCGTGAACTGGCAACCCAGAATATTTTTCCGGCCGTCGACATTCTCGGCAGTATCTCACGCCTTATGCCAGAAATCACGGATAAAGGGCATTTTGATGTTGCCGGCAAATTGCGCAACATTTACAGCACTTACAAGAAAAATGCCGACGCCATCAGCCTTGGCGCTTACAAAGCCGGTTCTGACCCTAAAATTGATGAGGCTATCAAAAAGAATCCTCTTATCGAAAACTACATCAAACAGGGTATCAAAGAGGCTTTCAGCTTTTCTGACTGTGTTGCCGAGCTCTCGAAAATAGTCGGGGGCTGATCATGGCTTTTATCTTTCGCTTTCAGCAGATACTCGAAATCTGTTTTCACGAAGAAAACGAAGTTAAGTCGCGCCTTGCTAAAAAGGATGGCCAGATAGCTGAAACTAATTTGAAAATCAAACAGCTGAAACAGGATTATGCAACCGGCCTGGAACAGCAGTCGGCAGACCTGATCGCGGGTGATATAATCAAGGTGCAAATGTATCCGGCTTATCTGAAAACCCTGCAGCGCTCCTGGGAATTTCAGGAAGAAGAACTCGAAAGACTCGAAAAACAGAGACAAAAAATTCTCGAAGAACTGATCGAAAAACAGAGAAATCGCAAAACTTACGAAAAAATGCGCGAGAAAGACGAAATTCAGTATAAAAAAGATATGCTCAAGCGTGAGCAGAAAAGACTCGACGAATTTGGCAACCGCAAAAAAGGCCTGATGGAGACAGACAATGCTTGAAAATATGCATCGACTGCTTGAAAAAATCGACAGTCTCGAAAAAAGCTTCAGCGGCCTTGCCCCCAAAAAGAACCGTAGACAACAGCAGACGTTTGCCAATGCCATGCATGAAGCCACTAAACAGAATGTGTCAGAGACTGCTATTACCGCTTCTCCGACCACAGAACTCTCTAAAAGCCTTAAAACCGACCTTGACGCACTGATAGATAAATATTCGAAGCAACACAGCATCGAACCAGAGGTTATCAGACAACTGATTCTGGTTGCATCAAACAATGACCCGAAAGCGGTGAGTGCAAATGGCAATCTCGGCCTGATGCAGTTAAAACCGAATATTTTCGCTGACTCGGGCAAGAACGACCCATTCGACCCCGAGCAGAATATCAGTGTCGGAACTCAGCATCTTTCGAGCATGCTCCAGCGAAACGGCGGAAATCTGCCACTGGCTCTCGCGGCATACAATACTGACCCGGCAACCGTAAAAAGGTTTGGCGGAGTTCCGCCGTTTGCCGACACCCAGGGGTTTGTCGGGCAGATATTGAGCGGACTTGGAAAAACAGACAAGTAAAGGAATTGACCGATGCCGGAAAATGATGTCAGCCAGAATGGAAATAACCGACCAGCTGCCGCCCAGGAAAACAACGAACAGGCGCAGGTACGGCCGCCATCGCGAATTTACCTGGCCCTGAGTCGGATAATCTATATGTTTCTGCTCGCATCGCTGGGCGTGGCAACTTTTCTCACGGTTTTGACCATGGATTTTCTTCAGATCTACCCGTTTCGCTACAAGATCCCCGAAGAATACCGCAATTACTGGCCACTTTCGGCATATTACGATTTCGTCCAACTGCATCAGTTGCCAGAAGAAGAAAGGTATCAGCAATTGATTCTGCAGGAACAGGAACGCTTTAACCGCCTGATTACCGAGGGAAGTCGCGACCTTGAACGTCGCGCCGTATCACTCGAAGATTCATACCGGGCTCTGATGCGCACCCAGAAAGAGCAGCATCAACGGGAGCTTGAAGAACTGAGAAAGCAGCGCGAAACTATCGAACTTGAAAAAAAGAAACTTGCCGACGACCGCCAGGATCTTGAAAACCGAAAGGTTGCAGTCGACGAATTGTCGCAGCGCCTCGCCTCTGAAACACTCAACATCGAATCAAGCCTGATCAGATTCATGGAAAAAGAAAACCGCCTCGACCAGGTGCGCAGCATTGCTGCACAAATGGAACCAAAAGCTCTTGCAAGAATTTTCGATGATGTGCCTGACGACCAACTGATCTACGATATCCTCGGTGGTCTGCAGCCATCGCACTCTGGCAAAGTACTTGGCGGCATGGATCCTGAAAAAGCCGGGCGAATCATGAAGCTTGGCAAAAGCCCGATGACTCTGCCTGAGCCTGGCCCATCGCGAAACTACATTCCGCCCAGCCTGCAGAACCTCATTAACGACACTCAGGCAAATCTGCGCTGAAAAACTTGCCTCTTCGTTCAGAACGAATTAGTATGAGTTCTTATGAGCAAGGCGTTTAACAACCCATATTCGCATGGCTTTTTCCGTTGCGCAGCGGCGCGGCCTGTAATCGCTATCGGACGGCCAGAAGTTAATGCTCAGCGCCAGATTGAGCTCATAAATCGACTCAACCAGCAAAAAGCCGGTATTATTGTTTTTCCGGAATTAAGCCTGACCGGCTACACGCTTGGTGATCTTTTTCAGCAGAAAACCATTCTCGACGCTGCTATAGACGCTCTACAGAGCATTATCGAAGCCAGTGTCGACAAAGAATGTCTGATTGTGACCGGTCTGCCGATACTGATCGATTACCGCCTTTTCAACTGCGCAGCAGTGATTCAACGCGGGCAACTTCTTGGCCTGGTTCCTAAAACCTGGCTGCCGGACCACCGCGAATTTTATGAAAAGCGCCAGTTCTGCAGCAGCAACGAACTCGATTCCTGCGAAATGCTTATTTCCGGTCACAAGATACCGATCGGAACAGATTTGCTGTTTGCCTGCCGGCAGCTTGAGCACGTTAAAATCGGTATCGAAATCTGCGAAGATCTCTGGGCACCAATACAGCCATCGACTTTGGCGGCCATGGCCGGTGCAACTCTCATCTGCAACCTGTCTGCCAGCAATATTGTCATTGGCAAGGCAGAATATCGCCGACTGCTCGTCAAAGCATCTTCTGGACGCAATATCTGCGGTTACATCTATTGCTCTGCCGGAGAGGGCGAGTCGACAACCGATATGGCCTGGGACGGGCACATGATCGTTGCCGAAAACGGCACAATCGTCGAGGAATCAACAAGGTTTTCGGCAGAAAGCAGCTGCATTATCACCGACCTCGATCTTGAGAAGCTGCAATTCGAAAGACTTCGCAATAATTCGTTCAGAGACAGCGCCGCAAGCTGTTGCCAGAGCAACAGAAAATTCAGAACCGTCGAATTTGATTGCGCCGAACTGGTGACGGGTGAACTGCCGCTCATGCGAAGAATTCCGCGCTTTCCTTATGTCCCCGACGAAGACAGCGAACGCAATGCGCGTTGTGAAGAAGTTCTCAACATTCAAGTGCAAGGGCTTTACACCAGACTGAAGGCAACCGGCATAAAACGGGCTGTGATAGGCGTTTCTGGCGGTCTTGATTCAACCCTCGCGCTCCTGGTTACTCACCGGACCTTTACACGCCTGGGACTACCGGCCAGCGGGATCATTGCGGTTACCATGCCAGGGTTTGCAACTTCAGACCATACCAGAAATATCGCCATCGATCTGATGCGTGCTCTTGCAGTAGATCACAGAGAAATCGACATCAGGCCTTCATGCCTGCAGATGCTCAAGGATCTTGGGCACCCGTTTGCCGAAGGGAAAAAGCACTATGACATAACCTTCGAAAACGTGCAGGCGGGTGAACGAACCTCGCATCTGTTCCGTATTGCCAACCATGAAAATGGTCTCGTCATAGGCACCGGAGACCTGAGCGAACTGGCACTTGGCTGGTGCACCTACGGAGTAGGCGACCACATGTCGCATTACAACGTCAACGCCTCTGTGCCGAAAACCCTGGTCAAATTTCTTATTGGTCATCTGGCAGAAGCTTTTCCGGCAGAAAGTACTGCTGCAAAAACTCTACAGAAGGTTCTCGCCGCAACTATTTCCCCAGAACTCATTCCCGCCGAAGACAAAGACCAGATACCGCAACAAACCGAGGCAACGGTAGGCCCTTATGAACTGCAGGATCTGCACCTTTACTACATCACTCGCTTCGGATTTAAACCTTCAAAAGTCGCCTATCTGTGCAGGCAGGCCTGGCTGGACTCTGACAAATACGTCCTGTCAATCATCAAACACTGGCTCAGAGTCTTTATAAAGCGCTTCTTTGCCACGTCACAGTTCAAACGCAGCTGTGTTCCTGATTCACCGAAAGTCGGGTCAGGCGGGTCACTTTCTCCGCGAGGAGACTGGCGGGCTCCCAGCGACGTATCTGCTGATACATGGCTTGCAGAGCTGGAAAAAAATATTCCCTGCAACTGACTTGCGGGGCTATAGTTTTCTGTTATAATTACAGTATATAAAAAAGAGAAAAACGCAGCATGGCTGCGTTACGTGAAAATAAAACCGGGGAACAAAACTTATGCTTGAAGCATTCTATCGGCCCTAACTGAAAAGTCATCTTTTCAGTTCAGACCTTGCCAAAGGTCTTATAACCCAACAATATCCCTTTTGAGAGCTGATACCAGCTCTTTTTTTTTGCCAGAAGTCACTGCAGCCTGGCAATTTGCCTGCCAATCGCGGCGGCCTGGATTCTTGCGGTTCTTGTAGCCTGGTAAACCCTCTGCCTGAGGTCTTCGTAGCGTTTTATACGACTGTCTGAAGAATTCGAAGCCTGTGCCGAAACCAGCATAACAGTCTGTGCCGGAACAGTCTGGGCCTGGCGGACTGCATGGCGTGGTGTTAATAAGTTCACGGTATTATCGTTATTTTCAGAATCAACAGCTGCGGCATTTTCAAGACTGTCGTCAATTGCAGGCATAGCTCCTGGATCATGAAAAAGCACAGTTACTGCGACATCCTTGCGACTTTCAAGTTCTTCAACGATCTTTTCACCCTTTACTTCCGGTTGTTCAAGAATCAGACCGGCTGTATCGGCGCCAGTGGGGGCACCGATTCTTTCATGCCGGGACTGGTAATTATGCAGCCTGTCTCTCAGTGCCTGAATTCTCTGATTCAGTTCGCGACCAGCGATCGTTTTCTGTGCCATGGCCTGGTCTGTTACGCCAAAAGTCATGAACCCGGCAACCACCAGACCAACAATGAACCTGCGCATTGAATAACCTCCGGAAATCTTCATTTCTGTTAAGCTTATCGACAGTTCAGGCTCACAAATTGAGAAAAATCAGCTGTCACTGCCATAGGCCCCGGGCTGCCCTGAACGATCTGAAGCGTTGATAACCGGAGAATCGGCCCGCAGCTGATAACTAAAATTTTCTTCGAAGCCACCCACAAAAAGCGGGTCGAGGTTTATAACCGGGGCCCCGTTCTGATCACAGTTCACAGTTGCCTGAGAATAACCAAAAATATTGTTGTATGGATATGACCTGCCGGCACCGCCAACTTTGTCTTCAATGCCAACGCCGGTATCCTGATTTTTACGGTTAACAACAATGCAGTTTCTTATGGTTGGCAGATCTGAGCCTTCAACAATCATGCCACTGACTGCATCGACCGTAAGATACTGAATATTGGCTGCGGCAGCCCCAGTAATGATACCAGTCTGCATCGTCTGAATCAGACCATTGCGAATCTTTGCCGGTTGCCGGTCAACAACCCGCAAGCCTGTTTCGCGAACATTTCTCAGCTCGAATCTTGAAAATTCGAGACCTGAGTTACCTGCAAAAACAACCCCATTCGCCACATTCATGGCCTTAAAATCTGACACAACGCAATCAAAGGTATTTTCTACAGTCAAAGCAGTCTGGCAGTCTTCAACATTAAGCCCAGAAACAGCTGTGCCACTGGCGGTCTGCAAAGAAAACCCGGTCTGGCAGAATCTGACAGAAATACTGGCAATTTCAGCCGTTGAGCTGTAAATCGTAAAAGCTCTCTCTGCTCCCGAAACCTCGATATTTTTCAGCACGCTGCCCTGCTGCCCGGCAGCGGCCACCAGACGTATGCCATCCCAGTCTGTTCTAGAAGGCACCCCGGAAGCAGAAATCATGCGAATCGGATCATTGTCGATGCCGGCAGCCATAATAGTGCCTTCAACAATCAGTTCGCACACATTCGGTCGAAAACCTGAACGGCCACTGTCTTCAGCGGCAAAGCGAATAACGCAGCCAGCCTCGATCGTAAGTGTTCTATCTGCCGGAACGATCATATCGCCATTGAGACTGATCGGGCTCCAGGCTTTTTTCCAGACGACATCCTCGACTATGCGACCGCCGGCAACGATACTTACCAGCGCACTCATTGAAGAAACATGGCCGTCAAGATCTACAGTCTGCATTCCATATTGATAAATACGCCCAGGAACAGCCGTTTCGTCGGCAAATGAGTTCTGTGTGGCAAAAATCTCACTCTCAGCCTGAATCATCTTCAGAGACCCATAGTTTTCGGCCCTGAAAAGTTTGAAACCAGAAGCCGGATCAACTCCTGAGTAACTCCAGCTGAGAACTGGGCCACTGTTTCCCTGAGTAACCTTCAAATAGTCGACGACGCCGGGGGCACCCTGCATGTCACCGACTGGAACTGTTTTAAAGGAACCGGGCTCTGCTGCATAACGCCGCCCGTCGGTAGTTGTTCCATAAAGATCATAAAGGTATTCAGAACCGGCAAACAGATTTGGCAGCACGATCTGATGCGAAGACAGCGCTGCTGTTGGCGGCAGCTGAATTCGTGCACCGTTTTTTTCGCGCCACCCGATCAGAATCGACATCGGCTCTTTGCAATTCACGTCAATCACAGCACGATTACTTTCGCGAACGGCAACGACATGGGTAATCATGTTATCTACCGGCTCAACAACAATTCCCACGCCTTCAAGAACCTGTCCATAAGCTATTTCTACGGTTTTTGACGCAAGATAATAACCACTTCGCTGCACACTCAACCGATGCGAACCGACATCCAGTGAGGTAAATTCAAAGCGCCCGTTATTGTCAGTTTCGGCCTTGAACAATGAGCGATGTGAGGTTATCACCGCACCAGCAACTGGATTCTTCAGCGTATCGACAACGGTGCCGTTCACCGAACCACGCTGTGTATGCATTTTATTTTCGCAGCCTGAAACAATCAAAAGAACCAGAAGCAGAGAAAAGACCAGAACAGCTTTTCCCGAAGACATGTTGCGGCCAAACCGGCTGATCATAAGCGCGAAACCCCATATCTGCCCATTTCTGAGCCATAAATATCCTGAAGTTTCAGAGTCGATTCTGACAGCAGTCGATAATCGTAAGGATTACCGGCGGCAAATTTCGGATCGATTGAAAGAGCTCCTGTTGAGCCTGAACAACCACGATAATTTTCACTAAAGCCATAGACGTTATTGAAACCATATCCGGGTGTCAGAAGAGTCAGGTTTTCTATCCCGACAGAGCCGTTCTGAAAGCGGTCAACAACAATATTGTTCTGTATGGTTACATTGCCAGCCCTGACCAGAATGCCGTTTCTGGCATCGATCGTCACATGGTCGATGTAATTATCGTATGAGTGCAGAATATTGTCACAGATGATACCCGTGCCTTCAGGGCTCACAACAAGGGTTCTGATGACACGGTTCCGCCCCCAGACTCCCTTTATGCCAACCGCATCTGCATAAATATCACAATCTTTGATTATCACCTGGTCTTCATTTTTATCGGTCGAAGTGACTATGCCGGTGTGAACTTCAGAGAAAAGCCCGTTTTCGACAGTCATTCTGCGACAATTTTTCAATTCGAGAGCAATCGAAGCAATTTCGTTAAAACTGCATGAAGAAAGGTTCATCACTTCACGAATGCCATCAAGACGCAGCCCATGCTGCGAATATGAAATTTCGAGGTTACTGATGCGCATGTTCAGTGCCGAAACATCAAGCGCATAACCGCTGCAACCGAACAATCTGACATAACTGATGTCTGAAATGCCGGTCTGAGAGGAAAGAATTCTGATACCGGCCCAGTGATCACGCCTGCCCGAACCATTCAACGGCGCAAAAACCACGGGTGATTCAGCGGTACCACTGATCTCGATGCGGCCCTGAACAGTGATTTCAACCCGCTGTTCGTCAGAACCAGCGGCAAGCGAGTCGGTCTCGCTGACGAGAATCTCTGTGCCGGCTTCAATTACCAGACTTGCGCCAGCCGCCACGATCAGGTCAGAATAGAGTCTTATCGGCGAATCAGCAATGGTTAAAGTTGTTGTCTGGCTGATAACACCCGGAACAAAAACCGTTTCAGAAACGGTGGCATCTGATTCAGCCCCGAGATTATTAACGGCTCTAATGGCATACCTGCAGAAACTGCCGGTCGGCACAGCCCTGTCAGAATAAGTGAATGTTCTGGCATCGATACTGGTCTCATTTATTTTAAGCCAGTCGCCGCCTTTGATCTGGCGATACAGGTTGTAACCGGCAGCCGGGAAACCGGAAATGGCAGACTGCCATTCAACTTCTACGGCACCCAGAGTGGTAAACGGACGAATTTTAAGGCTGGCCGGCGTTGAAGGCATGTCGGCATTACCGGTCTTGAACGAGTAATCATAAGAATAATAGCTGGCGTCATTTTCATCCAGATATTGCACTCTGAAATGATAGAGTGTTTCTGGCTGCAGATTATCAATAACAAGATGGTGCTCGTTCGACGCTCTCTGTTCGCGAATCAGACTGCCATAAGAAATGGTCATGCCATATTCGACATTGCAGATTACGCTTTTATATGTGTTCCAGGAAATCTCTGCGCTTGTCGATGCTGTTTTAACGACCTTTACGTCGCTGATTCGGTCAGGCGCATTGGCTTTGTCAAGTCTTATGAAATCAAGAACCGTTGACTCGCCAGATTTAATTTCGATCTGCCGTTCTTCGATTGCAAAATCCTGGTGAAGAATAACGATATTATTGATTCCGGCCGGCAGTTCTGACAGATAGAATCCGCCGTCAAGACCACTGAAAACCTTTTCGCGCTCGGCAAAAATCGAAAAAACCTCAGCGTTGACAACCGCGTTGCCTGAAGCATCGACAACCCGGCTGTGAAGGCTGCCAGTCTGAGACTGTCGCAGGCCACAACCGGTCAGGCTGGCCAGAGATACGAAAATTGCCAGCAGTGTTGCCGGCAAAAGAAGATTTCTGATACTGATTTTTTCAGTCAGGAACATCTTCCGCTCCTATGGTTTCATAGTCATAACCGGCGCCTTTAACCGGGCTTCCCGAAGACGGCTTATAATTAAAATCCTCATTCAGCTGGCTTGCGAACGGGTCGCCGCCCTGCAGACCCGGGCCGGCAAGTTCTGTAAAATTCAGATCCGCAGAATAGCCAGACAGCGAAGTGCCATCAGAGTTAGCGTATTTGCGATTTCCTGTAACATTCCAGATACCGTTGTTCTGGATATACTGGGTGTTAGTCGCCGTAGAGGGATTATACGGAACAGTGCCGCTGTACATAATGCCAACACCGTTGCGGCTGTTGTCAGCAAGAACGAGATTGCTTCTGACAACCGCCTGAGCAGTCTCTTTTATTTCGATGCCCACATTAGCATGAACCGTATTGCGGCGCACTTCATCTTTGCCGCGGCAGATAATGCCAATGCCGCCAGAGCCATGGCCAATTATGTTGTATCTGGCCTTTGAGGCGGTCTCGGTGTTGCCGAGATCAATACCACAGGCTCCAGACAAAATGATGCGGTTGCGTTCGATTTCGGCAAGTTTGTTGCCGAGGCAGATGATACTGTTTATGCATCTGCTGATCCGGCAATCAAGTATCTGAACCTTCACCTGATTGTTCTGCAGATCGATTCCCGAACCGCAGGTTTCAATGGTCAGACTGCGAAAAGTCTGATCGCGACGGGCTGAGGTCATCTTAACCGCCGCCTGGCGACAGCTGTTGAAAGATGATTCTTTTACCTCCGGCAGCCCGGCAACACCATTTACACCATTCTGCGCATATGAAAGCCGCAATCCCTTTAGCAGGCTGGCGCCAAGATCAGAAACATTCTCAAAAGTAATACCGTTCCAGTCACCAGGTTGCGGGGAAGCTGCCGATGAAGTCATGGTGACCGGCTGCAACGAAGTGCCCTGAACCATCAGAGTGCCCTGAACGCTGATATCAATAAGATCGTCAACAGAGTCCGCATCCCACTGATCGCCTTTTGCAATCGCCACTGTAACACCTTTATCGATGATCAGACTGGCGTTGGCCGCAATCGTAAGGTCGCCGGTCAGATAATAAGGCGATTCCTGGCTTGTCCAGACAGCATTGGTGCTCATAACTCCAGGCATCACAAATGCTTCGACATTCGATGGAGATGACTCGTCGCCTGAACCAGAAAGCCTGGTAACCCGGTAGTAGTATTTAACGCCAGCCAGAACGTCGTTATCGATATAAGCGTTCTGGTTCGTCAACGTCCCGAAGCGATTGAATGGCCCCTGTGCAGCAGCTGACTTGTAAACCGCAAACCCGGCAAAGTCAGCGCCGGCGTCAGAAT
>DAOQWI010000051.1:0-17962 GCA_035342015.1 Candidatus Ozemibacteraceae bacterium
TTTTTCCGGCGTCGTTTTCGTCAAAGGCGATGCGCGGCATTTCGAGCACTCTCGGCCTTATCGAAATCTGCTGATGCTGGCCAACCAGCCAGTTGACGCCGTTAACGAAAATGTCGCGGTTCGCAAGCGACCCGATATAGGCATTCGAGAAAAAGTCGGAGTCACCGTAGAGCAGCAGGCGGGAGCCCGAAGCCACCCCGGTTCGTTCTACAGCCAGAGCCAGATTGAACGGGCCTCTGATGTCACGGCCTTCTTCGAAGCCGATGTCAATTTGTTCGCCTTCGCGAAGATTGCGTTTAGCCCATGAATTGTCGATAGTCTTCATTACCGGCTCGACCTTGAAACCTTCTTTTTTCTCAAAAGTCAGGCTGCGGGCATGAAACATCAGGCCAAGCATATTTTTTTGCTGAATCGGTTTTACAATCGGGTGTTCTTCGAACGTTGGCGCGACTGTCCAGTAATTTCGCCCGATGCCGCGCGGGTCAACAACGATATCGCTGGCAAAGTTAACCCCGAATTCCCCGAGTATGAACTTTTCGAGCTTTTCAAGTGGTCGGCCCGGGTCGAGAGCCAGGATCAGATGGCCATTCTGTGTCTTAACAAAGCTGCGCAGCTTTTCGATCTCGCTGTCGAGATAATCCTGTTGCGGGCTTGCGATTATGAGAACCGAAGCGCGTGGATCTATTTCTTCGTTGACCAGACTGACTTCAGATACGTCGAAATTTTCACGGATGAGAAATTCGTTCACTCCGGCGATATCTCTGGGCTGAAAGCCTGAGATCGAAGCTTCGCCATGCCCCTTAACGAAGCTGATCATGCGCCTGACACCGCTGGTAACATTGAATATGGCAGAGGTAATCGCCTGTTCACCGGTGAATTTCGGTTTGCTGTCGGGCGGGCTGTATTGACCGGGCACTTCAAACAGGTCACTGCTGAAGATATCCTGGCGACTGGCGTCGCACTGCACCACCAGTGTTCCGAGGGCGGTGATATTCATGGCCTTTGTAGTTACCGGGTCGCGCATCGGGTCAATCATAGTGAAGGTCAGGCGATCGCTGTGGCGGCGGTATTCTCTGAGAAGATCCTGAACCATTCCTTCTTCAGCGGTTCCCTTCGGAAAAAAGGCCGTGATTTTAACATCCTTCTGCAACTCACGCACGGCTTTAACCGTCAGATCAGACAAAGAAAACATCTGGCTGGCAGTAAAATCGTAGCGAATGTTGCGGCGAAAACCTATATGCGACAGAACTACTCCGATACCGATGATCAGAAGGATCAGAACGATATCGTTGAGCCACAAAAGAGTTTTGCGGCTGGCAAAGATTTCTGACAGCATGGCGGGCCGGCTGATAAAGGCGACGATCGCTGTAATAACCCCGGCCAGCAGGGTTCCTGAGGCAGCGGCAGTCTGGCTGGGAAAATTGACATAGATGAGGCCGGCAGCAATAATGATTGCCAGCGACACGATCAGCAGAAGATAGGGTAAAATGGGAATCAGAATGCGTCTTCTATCGTTCATCTGCTTACCTCCACCGGTCTGATTCAAGAACTCTGGTTGCGAGAAACAGCCAGGTCAGCGTAAATACAACAAAGAAAATGACATTGCCCGAATCGACAATGCCGCGCAGAAATTCGGCATAGCGGTCGAAAATCGACAGGTTGCCGAGAATCTCGCCAAAAGCGTTGTCGAAAGCGTGTTTGGCCCAGCCGAAGATCCAGAAGAGCACCAGACCGCCAAAACTGACCATTGCTGCAATAATCTGGTTTTCTGTAAGAGTGCTGGCGAACAGTCCCATAGAGATGAACGCGGCTCCAAGAAGAATCAGGCCAATATAGCCGCTGTAAACCGGTCCCATATCGAATTCAGTCGAATAGGCCGATAAAACCAGAGGATACTGGACAGTCAGCAGAATAAGAATCAGGTAGAGAGTGAAGCAGGCAAGAAACTTGCCGGTGATGATTTCGGCGGGCGAAATTGGCGACGTAAGCAGAAGCTCGATCGTGCGGCTCTTCTTCTCTTCGCTGACCAGGCGCATGGTCAGAACCGGCGAGGCCAGCAGCAGGATGAAAGCGGCGTTGTAGAGCATCGGTTCAAGCGATGCCATGCGGCTTGAAATAAGAATTACCCAGAACAGATAGCCAACAATCATCAGAAAAGATGCAAAAACTATGTAGGCGACCGGTGAGTAGAAAAAAGACTGCAGCTCTTTTTTCATTATCGCAAATATTTTCATGCGGCTTCTTTCCTTTCCTCGGCGCTGGTAAGCTTAAGAAAAACGTCTTCAAGAGTGGCTTTTACCGGAGTGATTTCGCGCAGCACGTGCCCGGCCCCGGTCATATTGCGGAAAAGGTCATCGAAATCTTCTGCTTTGTCGAGGCTGAGCTTGAAATGATGCGTTTCTGGCATTTCAACCAGTTCGGAAATGGCTGCTCCGGCATGCTTTTCTACCATCTGTCGCCAGTCTTTGCCAGCGGCAGGCCTGATACAGATGTTCCACGCCGGTTTGCCGGCGGCAGCTTTTTCGAGATTGGCAACCGAATCGACAGCAACGATTTCGCCTTCATTGATGATGACGACTCTGCCACAGGTCATACTGACTTCAGTGAGAATATGAGTAGAGAGAATGATCGTGTGGTCGCGGGCAAGATCCTTTACCAGACCGCGAATCTCGATAATCTGGCTTGGATCGAGACCGACTGTCGGCTCGTCGAGAATAAGTACTTCGGGGTTATGCAAAAGTGCCTGAGCCAGCCCGACTCTCTGGCGATAGCCTTTTGACAGGGTGCCGATCACACGGGTCAGACACTCAGTCAAACCGATTCTTTCAGCAACATAATTTATGCGTTCGCGGCGTTTACCAGCAGACAGTTCGCGGAGCTCACCGATAAAATTCAGATATGAGCCGACCGTCATTTCGGGGTAGAGAGGCGGGGTTTCGGGCAGGTAGCCGAGCCGGCGTCTGACTTCAAGAGAATCTTCAAAAACATCATAGCCGGCGACCGAAGCACTGCCAGAAGTGGCCGGAATAAAGCATGTCAGAATGCGCATGGCGGTAGTCTTGCCGGCACCGTTAGGGCCCAGCAGGCCAATAATTTCGCCCTTTTCCACCTTAAGGTTAATATTGTTCAGTGCCCTGAAGTTATCATAAAACTTCGTGATATTCGTCATTTCGATCATGCTCAGTTTACCTCCTGAAGCATTCGGGTTGGTAACAACCGTTTATTTGCTGAAATAGACCGAAAAAATGCGATCAGGTTCCAGATTTTTTCGATTTAATACACAATTTTTGCATTTTTAACAAGAGCAAATCATCAATAAAAAAGATTTCTGAAACACACATCTGATAATGCCACCGGCAGAAAAATCAAGGCACCGCCCGGTCGACCGCGTCACCCTTTTCAATTGCCATTCTATCAGGTGCACACCTGACAGCTTTTCTTTCAATGTCGTTGATTTCTAAGAGGGAGGAACTATAGGTCTTGAAAAGTAATGCAGGTTCTGCGATAATGCGCCAGAAATCAAACAAAAAGGAACACCGGCATGCCAACCATTGGAATCTCAATGATAGCTCACAATGAGGAACGCCAGATTGCCAATGCATTGAAATCTGCTTTATTCGCAGACGATATCGTAGTCGTAAACTGCGAGTCAGCTGACAAAACAGCAGAGATTGTCAAAGGTTTTGAAAAGGTCAGACTCTTCGACCGTCCGAATAACAAGAATCTCAATGTTAATAAAAGTTTTGGCTTTGAACAGCTGAAAACTGACTGGATCTTCTATCTCGACCCTGACGAGATCATTACCCCAGAACTTGCCGAAGAAATAAAAACCGTTATCAACAGCGAAGCAAAGCATTCCGCCTACAAGCTGCCGCGCAAGAATATCTTTTTTGGTCGCTGGCTGGCTCATGGAAGCCAGTATCCCGACACGCAACTGCGGTTGTTTAAGCGCGGACAGGCTGCTTTTGCGAATCAGCATGTGCATGAAATGCTGAAGGTCGATGGGTCGATCGGTCACCTGAAACAGGCGTTCGAACACCACCCCTACCCCGAAATTGCTGACTACCTGCGCAAAATGATCTTTTATACGGGTTTTCAGGCTGAGTTCTGGCACAATTCAGGCCTTTCTGACGGGCTTTTCAATACCCTCAGACATCTTTTCTTCAGGCCGTATTTTCGCTTTCTGCGCCGCTACCTGCTCAAGCAGGGTTTCAGGGATGGCTGGCAGGGGTTCGTCGCCGCTGCCGGTGATGCCTTTCAGAATGTTTTCAGTTATGCCAGATTTCTTGAACTGAGGAGCAGAAAATAGTGCGCATCATTCAGATTCTCAATTCGCCAAACTGGAGCGGTGCTTCCAATTATTGCATTTCGGTCACGAAAGAGCTGATGAACCTCGGGCATGAGGTTCTGCTTCTGACCGAACCCGGCAAACCTATGTACAGAGCACAGCAACTTGGCATTCCCTGTGATGACACCATCAGACTGAATCACCGCAATCCGCTGCTCTACGTTCATGCCATCAAACGCATGAAAAGCATTTTCAAAAGTTTCAGGCCCGATATCATATCGTCTCACATCAACGAGGGGGCCTGGATGGCAGGAATGATCGCAAAAAAGGTCGTTCCGGAAGCGGTTGTAGCACGCATCAGAACTGACATAGACCCACCCAAGGGCCACTTTATCAACCGCTATGTACACCATGTATGGACCGACCACATCGTTGTCGGTTCGATGCTGCACAAGAAGCTATGCCAGCAGATTCTCGATTATGCACCAGAAAAAATCAGCGTCGTTTATGGCGGTGTCGACACTGAACTGTTCACCCCTTCACGGGCTGCCACCAGCGAATTTCGCAACGAAATCGGGGTCGAAAAATCTGAGATTCTGATCGGTCTGCTGGCTCGCCTCGACCCGGTCAAGGGGCATGAATTTGCAATTGGCGCCATCACCGCTCTCAAGGAACTTCCGGTTAAGTTCAGACTTGTGGCAGCCGGCTACGAAAACGAACGCACCTTCGCCTGGCTCAAACAGCTTGCAGCAGAAAATGGTGTCGCCGACCGGCTTGTATGTCTCGGTCTGCGCAAAGACCTGCCGGATGTGCTCGCAGCCCTTGACATCGGCCTGATCACTTCTATAGGCTCAGAAGCCAATTCAAGAGCCGCACTTGAATTCATGGCATCCGGAAAACCGGTTGTCGGCACTTCGGTCGGGGTCATACCAGAAATAGTACATCACGAAGAACAGGGTTATATCGTTGAACCAAGAAATGCCGGCGCTACTGCCGCCGCACTTGAAAAGCTTATCACCAGCCCAATTCTGCGTCAGCGTCTGGGTAATTCAGCCAGGCAAAGTGTCGAGACCAATTTTTCGCTGCCCCGCTTCGGCCGGGTTATGGAAAGCGTTTATCAGAAGCTTCTCCCCGACAGAAACCGGGGTTGATATTGGCTGTTGACTTCATGGGCGACAATACCATAGAATCCAGGTCAACTTAACGGGGTACACTGCTTGAATATTTTTCGTAACTTCTCAATCAAAGTCCGCCTGCTGGCGACCTATTTTCTGGTCGCCCTGTTTCCGGTGGTTATTTTTGTCTATGTCAGTTATTCGGGTACCGCAATAAGTCAGGCGACGGCCTTTTTTATCGGTGCGATTGCCATTATCAATGCTGTGATCACATCTTTTATGGTTGCAGCTTCAATTGTCGGCCCGATTGACATGGTTCTGCACTCACTTCAGAATTTTCAGACGAAAAAATCAGCTGCAACTGTCAGCGACACCGGCCAGGATGAAATCACCGAAATTTCCTTTGAAATGAACAGGGTGTTCGGTGAATGGAACCAGGAAATTGTCTCGATCGGCAAGAAGCAGTTCCATCAGGAAAAGGAACAGGAGAAAAATCAACTGCAGATCAGCCAGAGCGAGCAGCAACTGGCGTCGACCCGTTCCTTGCTTAAAGTCGCTCAGACCCTGAATACCACCTTCGATTTTCAGAGCAATCTCAAGGCCATTCTCGACGAAGCGGTCACAGCAATGAACGTGCAGTGGGCTTCGATTCTGCTGATTAACCGAGAAAAGCATGAAATGACGGTTGCCTGTGTCAGAGGTGTCGAGAAGAGTCTGCTCGACGATCTGGCCGAAGAAGAATACCCGTCGATACGCCTCAAGCCGCACGAAGGACTCGCGGGTCAGGTTATCAAAGACGGGCTGCCGCTGATTGCCAACAAGGGCTTTAAAGACCCGCGTTTCAAGCAGTTCAGCGAATTCCGCAACAAGGATGAAAAGGTTGCCAGTCTTTTGTGCGCCCCGATCGTCAGCTCAGACGGCATTGTTCTTGGGGTCATGAATCTTATAAACCGCATAGTGCCGCCGGTTTTTCGCAACGAAGATCTGCCTTATGTCAAAGATCTCTGTATGCTCGCCACTCTGGTAATCGAGCGCAATCGCATGTATGCGAATCTTTTCGTCGATGAACACACAGGTCTGGCTGCTCACAATGTCTGGAAAGGCTATTTTGCAGAAGAATCCGCCCGTGCCGTCAGATATGCCCAGACTTTAAGCCTGATTGTGGTCGACATAGACAACTTCAAAAAGATTGTCGGCGACACCAATGCCGAATTTGCGACCCAGCTGAACGGCGTCTGCGGCAAAGTTATCGCAAGGACCCTGCGCGACACCGACACGGCCTCGTCGATGCAGGAAAGATTCTTCGTTCTGCTGCCGAATACTGATCTGGCCGGCGGCGTCTATCTGACAGGCCGTATAAAAGAAGCCCTTGAAAAAGAATCTCTTGAATTTGACAATCGAAGAATCAGCATCACTGTCTCGGCCGGGGTTGCAAGTTACCCCGAAACCGTAACAGATGTGAGAAACCTTATGAAAGCAGCCGTTCAGGCATGCGGTCAGGCCAAAGATGCCGGCGGCAACCGGGCGGTCATTCATCGAACCGACAAAAGCAGTCAGGCAGTTTAAATCAATATCGAGGTCGCCATGTCAGCAGAAAAATCCTTTTATATCACCACCCCGCTCTACTATGCCAACGACGAACTTCACATCGGCCACGCCTTTTCTACGCTTGCCGCTGATATAGCCAGCCGCTACCAGCGTTCTATGGGCCACAATGTGCATTTTCTCACCGGCTCTGACGAACACGGTCAGAAGGTTGAACAGGCGGCAAAGGCCAAAGGCCTGTCACCGATCGAGCACACCGACCAGCTCGTAGAAAAGTTCAAATCGCTCTGGACTCTGCTTGACATCACTTATGATGACTTTATCAGAACCACCGAAGACCGTCATAAAAAGGTTGTCTGCCACGCACTCAACGAACTCTGGAAAAAAGGTGATATCTACGAAGCTGAATACAGCGGCTGGTATTGTACCCCCTGCGAACGCTTCTGGACAGAAAAAGAAGTGCCCGAAAAAGTCTGCCCCGACTGCAAGCGCGCCGTACAGGAAATTTCTGAGAAGAACTACTTCTTCAAAATGTCGAAATATCAGCAGCAGCTGATCGACCATATCAACAATCATCCCGGCTTTATCAGACCCGAAAATCGCCGCAACGAGGTTCTCGGCTTTCTGCGTCAGCCACTTGGCGACCTCTGCATCAGCCGCCCCAAGGCAAGACTTTCATGGGGTATCGAACTGCCGTTTGCCCCCGACTACGTCACCTACGTCTGGTTCGACGCTCTTACCAACTACATTTCAGCCGTCGGCTACCCGTTCGACATGGAAAAATTCAACCGCATCTGGCCGGCTTCCTGCCACCTGATCGGTAAAGATATTCTCACTACCCATGCTGTTTACTGGAGCACCATGCTGATGGCCCTCGGCCTCAGCCTGCCAGAATGTATTTTTGCACACGGCTGGTGGGTTACCGGCGAAGGCAAGATGTCGAAATCAGTCGGCAACATCATCAACCCGCGCGAACTGGTTGCCCGCTATGGTCTCGATCCATTCAGGTTCTATCTTTTCCGTGAAATGGTGTTCGGCATGGATGCGACCTACACCGAAGAAAATTTCATTCTTCGCTATAATGCCGACCTCGCCAACGATTATGGCAATCTCTGCCAGCGCATGCTGCCGATGCTGATCAAGAACCGCGACGGGCAGTTCCGTAAAACGGCCCCCGCTCTGCCGCAGAGCAAAGAAATCGCCGAAATGGCCGCTGCCATCAAGGCCGATTATATCAACGCCATGGAAAACTTCCTGTATCACGACGCCCTCAAGCGCATCTGGGATCTCATTCAGCGTCTGAACAAGTATGTCGACGAAACCGCCCCATGGAAACTCGCGAAAGAACAGAACTGGGCAGTTCTCGACGAAGTCTTCTACACGATCGGCGAAAGCATCCGTTTTGTTTCGCATCTTGTCGAACCCTTCATGCCGCATCTGGCCCCGGAATTTTTGCGGCAGATCGGCTGCGACGGTCAGAAGGTCAGTATCAACAACCTGGCCTGGGGTCAGCTTGCCGATGGCACCAGATGCACAGAGCCGGCGCCGATGTTTCCGCGCCTCGAAACCGAACGCATTCAGAATCTTAAGAAGGGTGCGAAGGGTGAAGCGGCCCCAAAAACTGAAAAACCAGCCAAAACCGCAAAGACAGAAGAAAAAGCCGCTGTCATCAGCGCCGAAAACGGCCTGGTCAGCTTTGACGACTTTCTCAAGACCGAACTCTGCATCGCCCGTATCGAAACAGCTGAAAAGGTAGAGAATGCCGACAAGCTTCTCAAGCTTACTGTAAATATCGGCGACGAGACCCGCACTCTGGTAGCCGGCATTGCCGCGTTCTATAAGCCTGAAGAACTGCCTGGAAGACAGGTAGTAATGGTTAAAAACCTTAAACCGGCCAAGATCAGAGGCATTCTCTCGCACGGCATGATACTCGCAGCCGCCACTGAAGACGGCGGCCTCGCGCTCGTCAGTCCTGACAAGCCAGCCAAAACCGGCATCAGGGTCAAATAATGTCTGACCTCAGACTTATCGATGTTCACGCCCATCTGCAGGACGAAAAATTCGCAGACGACCTGCCTGACGTGGTCAAGCGCGCGAAAAGCGCCGGTGTAACCCGTATTGTCAATGCCGGCACCACCGTCGCCGATTCACGCCGGGCAGTCGAGATTGCCGCAAAATACCCCGGGTGTCTTGCCCTGATCGGCATTCACCCGCACGAGGCTTCTTCATTCAACGAAAACTCAGTTGCTGAGCTGAAATCTCTTGCCAGCGAACCCGGGGTAATCGGCATTGGTGAGATCGGCATCGATTTTCATTACGACTTTTCGCCGCGTGATGTGCAGATCAAGGTTTTTAAAGAACTTTGGCAGCTGGCGGCTGAACTGCAGATGACTGCGGTCGTTCACGTCAGGGAAGCCTATGACGCTTTTTTTGAGGCCATCGTGGGTCTGCCGGCTCCGACAAAGGTTCTGCTGCACTGTTTTTCCGGCGATCTCGACATTGCAAGGCGGGCGGTCGACATGAACTTTCATTTTTCGATCGGCGGCGCTCTGACGTTTCCCAAATCCGACCTTACCCGTGAAGTGTTCGGGTTTCTGCCGACGAACCGTATTCACCTTGAAACAGACTGCCCCTACCTGGCACCGCAGTTTAAGCGAGGCAAGCGCAACGAGCCGGCCTATCTGACCGCTGCTCTTGAGCAGATGGCTAAGGTCAGGCGTCTTTCGACCTCGGCAATGGCAGAAATTCTCAACCAGAACGCGATCGAACTGTTCGGAACAAAGGCAGGCAACTGAATGGAAACCCAACGACTCGTTTTCAAGCGCCACAGCACCAACGAAATAATTCTCGGCAACGATATCGTCAAAGAAACTGTTTCAAGACTGCTGCGCTTCAGAGTCGCCCGCCATTGCGCCATTATCACCAATGAGACCATTGCCAGGTGGTATCTGGCACCGCTTGCTTCAGAACTTCGCTCGCGTGGATTTTCTGTGCATGAAATCATCGTACCTGATGGTGAAAAATTCAAAACCTTCGACACTGCGCTTGATATCATCAAAAGCCTCAGCGCCAGTGGCATAGACCGCGATTGCCCGTTGATCGGCCTGGGTGGCGGTGTTGTTTGTGACCTGACCGGTTATGTTGCCTCAATTTATAAACGTGGGCTGCCGCTGGTGCTGGTTCCCACCTCGCTTCTCGCGATGGTCGATGCCAGCATCGGCGGCAAAAATGGCGTTAATCTCGAACAGGGCAAAAACCTTGCAGGCACCTTTTATCAACCGCTTCTTACTGCAATCGATGTGGCCGTATTGCGCACCCTGCCGCTCAATCAACTCTCATACGGTCTGGTAGAAGCGGTCAAGCATGGTGCCATAGCTGATTCTGCCTATTTTCGCTTCATTTTCAAACATATGAGCGAGATAAAGTCAAAGCAGTTACCGCTGATGCAGCGTCTGATCAGGCGTTCAATTCACATAAAAAAGTCATTTGTGGCAACCGACGAGCTCGATACCAGTCTGCGCAATCATCTTAACTTAGGGCACACCTTCGGGCATGCGCTTGAAGGGGCCGGCAACTTTATCAGGCTGCATCACGGCGAAGCGGTCGGACTTGGCATGCTGATGGCCATCAAAGCTTCCACTTCCAACGGAATTCTCGAAGAAGATTATTCTGAAGCCCTCAGAGCAATTTTAACCGAATTCAATCTCCCGACAAAAATTCCGAATGAACTTGAAAAAAAAGAAATTTTAAATAATCTTGCCCAGGATAAGAAAAAAAGTCAGACGGGGTACCAGTTCATTCTGCCGGTCACTCTTGGCAAGACAATGATTCACAAGGTCGAGCCCGAAAAAATAGATGATTTTTTCACCTCGGCCATGAATATATGATTCTCACACACAGCTGAAGACCGTTTCAGCATCACATAAAAAACATAAACAAAATAAGGATGCCGTAATGAATCCAACTACCACTATTTCACACCGTTTTTCTCCGAACGCTCAAAAAGTTCTGGCAAAGCGATATCTGACGAGAGGCCCCGACGGAAAGCCAACCGAAACCATTGAAGAACTCTTCAGACGCGTTGCTCATGCAATTGCCTCTGCCGAAAACAATTATCACAACAGCAGATATACGGTCGAGCAACTCGAAAACGAGTTCTACCACATCATGACCGACCTCGATTTTCTGCCGAACAGCCCGACTCTCATGAATGCAGGTAAAGAACTCGGACAACTTTCGGCCTGTTTTGTTCTGCCGGTCGAAGACTCAATGGAAGGCATCTTCGATGCGGTCAAAAACGCGGCACTGATTCACAAATCGGGTGGCGGCACCGGTTTCAGCTTTTCACGCCTGCGCCCGGCCAATGACCTGGTATCGTCAACCAGCGGCGTCAGCTCAGGGCCGATTTCCTTTATGAAGGTTTTCAATGTCGCCACTGAAACAATCAAGCAGGGCGGTACCAGACGTGGCGCCAACATGGGAATTCTGCGCGTCGACCACCCTGATATTCTCGACTTCATCACCTGCAAAGAAAAGAACGACGAGCTTACCAACTTCAACATTTCGATTGCCATAACCGATGTTTTCATGGAAGCGCTCGAACGCGACGGCGAGTATAACCTCATCAATCCTCGGTCAAAAGAGGTTGTGCACTCCCTAAAAGCCAGTAAGGTTTTTCACATGATCGTTGAGCGTGCATGGCGCAATGGTGAGCCTGGCATCGTTTTCATTGACAGAATAAATCGTTATCAGCCCACTCCGGCGGTTGGCGCAATCGAATCCACCAATCCATGTGGTGAACAGCCGCTTCTGCCTTACGAATCGTGCAACCTGGGTTCGATCAACCTGGCGCGCTTTGTCTCGACCAGAGAAGGCAAAAACGAAGTTGATTTCAACCGCCTGCGCGAAATCGTGCATCTGGCAGTGCGCTTTCTAGACAACGTCATCGATCAGAACCGCTACCCGATACCAGAAATAGATAAAACGACAAAGGCCAACCGAAAGATTGGCCTGGGAGTAATGGGCTGGGCTGACATGCTCATCAAAATGAATCTGC
The DNA here is from genome assembly GCA_035342015.1 of Candidatus Ozemibacteraceae bacterium. Taxonomy (GTDB): domain Bacteria; phylum Muiribacteriota; class Ozemobacteria; order Ozemobacterales; family Ozemobacteraceae; genus Rifleibacterium. Next base: position 12,005 of record DAOQWI010000051.1, read on the forward strand.
CCTACGACTCGGAAAAGGCTCTTGAGCTCGCTGATTCTGTGATGGGTTTCATCAAACGCGAATCCTGGTCAGCCTCTCAGGAACTGGCAAAAGAACGCGGCCCGTTCCCCAATTATGACCGGTCGATTTTTTCAGAGAAAAAGATGCCGCCGATGCGCAATGCAACAGTTACCACCATTGCCCCGACCGGTACAATCAGTCTGATTTCCGGCTGTTCAAGCGGCGTTGAACCCCTTTTCGCGATTGCCTATGAAAAACATGTCATGGACAATGAAAAGCTACTTGAAGTGCACAATGATTTTATCAGAGTAGCCCGTGAACGCGGTTTCTACTCAGAAGAACTGATGGAGAAAATTGCACATCATGGTAATCTTAAAGGGTTCTCACAAATTCCAGAAGATGTAGCCAGAGTCTTTGTCACCAGCCACAATATTTCTCCAGAATGGCATATCCGTATGCAGGCTGCTTTTCAGAAGCATACAGATAATGCGGTCAGCAAAACGGTCAATTTTCCTTTCGAAGCCACCAAAAAAGACGTCGAAACGGTTTTCAAACTTGCCCACACTCTCAACTGCAAGGGTGTAACCGTTTACCGTGATGGCTCACGTGAAGAGCAGGTACTCAATGTCGGCAAAGGGCAAAAAGGCAAATCAACGGCTGCAGCCGAAGCGCCAAGGGTAACCCCCAGGGCACGGCCTGAGCGCACCGTTGGTGTCACGGAACGTGTTAAAATTGGCTGTGGCAATCTTTATGTAACAGTAAACAGTGATGAGAGAGGCATCTGTGAAGTGTTCACCAGTCTTGGCCGTAACGGCGGATGCCCCTCGCAATCAGAAGCTGCGGCCAGACTTGTATCGATGGCTCTGCGCGCCGGCATCGATGTTCAGGAAATCATCGATCAGCTCAAGGGCATCAGATGCATGTCAACCCTCAAAAAGGGTGCAATGTCCGGCGGGATAAAAGTCCTTTCCTGCCCTGACGCGATCGGTAAAGCAATTGAGCAGTATCATCTAAGCGCCAAAGACACTTTTGCCAAAAACACGGCACCTCAGACCGAAAACCGCCCTTCAGGCAAGAAAGATCTGCTTCTCGACAACCCGGAACCGGGTGCGGTCTGCCCCGAATGCGGCGAAGGTCTTGAGCATGACGGCGGTTGTGTCATCTGCAAATATTGTGGTTTTTCCAAGTGCGGGTAAACTGAATTATCTTTTCAGGCAATTTAAGACCCCGGTCAGATTTTTCTCTGACCGGGGTCTTTAGTTTTTTACCTTTCAGACTCATTAAAAGTCGTGTACACAACAGCAATTTTTATTTTTGCCTGCCATTGACACCTTCTGCTTTTGTCAGTAGAATTTATTAAACGTATAACAGGTTTGTTATCAATCCTGAATTCAGGCGCGTTATAAGGAGTATAAGAGTATGAATCAAAGAACCGCGCGGATGGGACTGCTGCTGATCCTTGCAGTAATGCTGGTTTCGGCCGCGTTCGCAAACGAAGCGCCCCTCCTGAAAGTTACCTTCCTGGATGTGCATCAGGGCGACTGCATTCTGGTTCGCTCTGCTGAAAAGACTGTAATGATCGACGCCGGCGATGATAATCGCAGTGCTGCCATCAGATACATCATCCCCTACCTGAAAAAGGAAGGCATCAAAAAGATCGACCAGGCCATCATTACCCACCCACATCGCGATCATTTTGGTGGTTTTATCGACCTGATTAAAGAATTCGACTTTGGAGAATTTGTTTATTCAAACGATTCTGAAGTTTCTTCGGAAGGCGAAACCACCAAGGGTGGCAACGACGCTCTTATTTACGCTCAGCTCCGCTCACTTATTGTTGAGAAAAAGATCCCTTACCGCAAGGCCAAACTTGGCGAAATGCTGGATTGGGGCAAGGGCATTAAAGCAGAAGTTCTTAATTGTGACGTCAATCGCGACGAAGTTCCGCCATCTGACACTCTCAAGACCAATCCAAACGAACTTTCAATAGTAATCAAGGCTACCGCCGGCAAAATCAGCTACCTGTTCACCGGCGATGCCGAAAAGAAATCTGAAACCGACATGATCAGCATGCATGGCAAAAAACTTGCCAGCACCGTTCTCAAGTCTGGTCATCATGGCAGCAAAACCTCGTCGATGCATGCATTCATGGATATCGCCCAGCCAGAGTATGGTGTAATCAGCGCCGGCAAAGGCAATTCCTTCGGTCACCCGACCCAGACCGTTCTTGACATCTACGACTATTACAAAATGAAGGTTTTCAGAACCGATGTAGACGGAACCGTCGAAAGTTATACCGATGGCAAAACCGTCACCTTCGTCACCAACAACAGCCCACTTGAATTTGCTTCGAAGCCAAAGGTTATTTCTCTCACTGCCAATTCTGCAACCCTCCAGTGGGAAACCAACCGCCCTTCGACTACCCTGGTCAGCTATGGCACCAGTTCGCTCAGCCAGACCAAAGAATCAGTTCATGGCGTAAAGATCCACACCGTTACGCTCACTGGCCTGAATCCTTCAACTACCTATAAGTTCCAGGCTGTTTCAAAAGATCCGCGCGAGCCCGAAAAGCTCATCAGCTTTGAAGGCACCATCGACACACCGGCTGGTACCGGTGACCCGCTCCCCAAAATCAGCAAAGTTACCACAAACCACAATCTGCTTTACATGAAGCACCCCTTCAAGATTCTGGTTCCGGTGCATAACCCCGCTGAAGCTCCGTCTAAGGCTCTGACCCTCGAAGTTTATCATTCAGCCATGGACGAATCGAACCTCATCGACAAGGTTGCTTTCGACAGCATCCCGGCCGGCTCAGCTCTTGAAGCCATTCTTCCGACCCAGATCGACTGGATCGGTCCGGTAGAAATCATTGCCGTTTTGAAACAGGGCAAAACCATTATCGATACCGCGTCCATCAACATCGAAATCATGGCCAAGATCGTTCTGGTCGACTGCGCCCACGGCAACAAGGATTATTTTACCGGCCGTTTCGCCGGCATGAAAATGGACCTCTTCCAGAACTACGGCTTCCAGATGCGCAGTATTTCGAAAGCGATTACCTATGAAAGCATCAAGGACGCTTTTGTAATCCTCTTCCCCCATCCTACCGTAGATTACAAATCAGAAGAAGTTACCGCCCTGAAAAAGTTTGTATCTGGTGGCGGCTCGTTGCTGATGTTTGCCCAGTCAGACTATCGCAACCTTTCTAACCCAGACATGCTCAACTCGATTCTCAAAGGCGTTGGCAGCAAAATTCGCTTCAATGATGACCAGGCCTGTGACCCGACCGACAACATCGGGCCACCGTGGCGCGCTTTTATCGACGTCTTTCCGACCGAAGCAATCACCGGCAAAGATGTTAAAAAACTTCTGATCAGAAGTGCCTGTACCCTTATCGATTCACAGAACAAGGGGCTCAAAGGTTCCAAAAACCTCTTCCTGCTTGCCACCGGTGACGAAGATTCCTACAATACCGAGTCAGATGCAATGAACGATGGCTACATTTACGCCAGCCACACACCTCTGCTTCCAATTCCGGTCGCCGCAGCCGAAGACCTTGGCTTCGGTCGCGTAGCCTGTCTCGGCGAACCCTTCTATCAGGATAACTTCTACAGCAGCCCCGGCGACCTGAGCACTCCTCAGTTCAACCGCAACGTGATTTACTGGCTCAGCCTCGGAAAAGAAAAGAATGTTAAATCTCTCGTAAGATACATCGCTGAACTCGAAAATGAATCTGACCCGGAAATCAGAGCCGAACGCTACGAAGCTCTGTCAAAAACGGTTATGAAAAAGGTCAGACGCGAAGTTGACTACGACCGCAGCGCCCTTGGCGACATCAGTGGTATGTTGAACGAATTCAACAGTTCTACGGTAGATCAGCTGAAAATGCAGATCAACGAAGTCTACAAATTCGAAGACCTGCACCGCGGCAACTGATAACTTCCCTGCGCTATCAGAAACAGGACTCCAGACGGAGTCCTGTTTTTCTTTTGAAAAAACTGTGTTAGAATTCCCCGCATGTATGAAATTGTTTTTCCAGACCCAGAAAACGCAGACGACGATGGCTTGCTGGCAATCGGTGGTGATCTGCGGCCGGAGACTCTTCTAAAGGCCTATCGCAGCGGCATTTTTCCCTGGACTGTAAGGCCGATCTCATGGTGGAGCCCTGACCCGAGAGCCATTTTTGAGATTGAAAATTTCACACTTTCAACAAGAATGCAGAGAGTTTTTCGCAGCGGCAGATTCACTTTCAGCCTCGACAGGTGCTTCACCCGCGTAATGGAAGGATGTGCGGCGCCAGCCCCAGGTCGAGAATCGACCTGGATCAGCCCTGAGTTTATCGCCGCCTACACCCGACTGCACAAAATTGGTTATGCACACAGTGCAGAAGTCTGGCATGGGGGACAACTTGCCGGTGGGGTATACGGTGTTGCAATTGGCGGTTTTTTTGCTGGTGAATCAATGTTTCACACCGTCAGCAACGCTTCGACCATGGCCCTTGCTTTTCTTATCGAACACCTGAAAAAGCAGGGTTTTGAGCTCTTTGATTCTCAGGTAATTTCACCACATACTGCAAGTCTCGGCGCAATCGAAATCTGCCGCAAAGATTATCTGTTCCGTCTGAGCAGAGCTCTCGCCAAATCATGTTCTTTCTGAAAAGTTTTTTTCGCGGCGACTTTTATCATTTGATTAAACCTGATATAATCTTTGCGGAAACAAAACTATTCACCTGAAGGCATTGGAAAACTGTGCAAAAAACAATTATAACACGCGCCGTTCTCGTTCTGGTATTTGCTCTGCTCTGTCTTACCGGCCTTTTTGCAGAGGAAGCAAGAATCACCGACATCAGATTCTGGCAAAGCCCGGAAGAAGCCCAGGTTGTTCTCGATATCAGCGCTCCACCAAGAGTTTCAGATGTATCTATGCTGCGCGACGGCACACTTTACTTTGATATTTCAGAATGTGCATTCAGGCCTGGCCGTCAGAGATACCCGCTGCAGAATCCATTTCTTGAAGTCCTGACTGTTCAGCAGAATGATGATAAATCCGCCCGTGTTTTCTTCAGAGTTCCACAGGGTGTAGAAGCTAAAACCTTTGTTCTGGCTAAAAATGATCGGAAAGGTGACCGTATCGTCATATTCCTGCGTGAACCGCAGGCAACTTTGATGCAAAAGCGTAATGCCGAACTCTTTGAGGTCAATCGGCTCAAAGCCGGGAACGTCAAAATAGTTGTTATAGATCCCGGTCATGGTGGCGAAGATCCTGGCACCCGGCACAATGGCATAATCGAAAAAAATTACGTCATGACCATGGGCAAGCTGGTTAAAGCCTATTTTGACCGTGACCCGCGCTTCAAGGCAATTCTTACCCGTGACGGCGATTATATAATTCCACTGGAGCGTCGCCGGGAAATCGCTGAACGCCTGGGAGCCGATGCCTTTATCAGCCTGCATGTCAACTACAATTCCAAAAAAGTCATCAGAGGCATAGAAGTTTATTATGAATCGCCGAAGGGTGCAGTTGGCGAAGCTGAACGCCTGGTTGCCGAAACCGAAAACCAGGTCGACTTTGCCGGAGCGATGAACAACAATACCACTCCGATTATCACCAAGCGTGAAATCATCGAAAAGCAGGCCATAACAATGAATAAGAGCCGTCAGCTCGCTGAAAAAGTCGAAGCACAGCTCGGCGCTTCTGTAATTGAACTGCCATCACGCGGCGTCAAGCGTGCCGGATTCAAAGTTCTGCATTCAATGGCCATGCCTTCGGTACTGGTTGAATTTGGCTACGTTTCAAACCTCGGCGATGCCGAAATCCTCAAGAATTATACGGCCAGAACCAGACTTGCTCAAGGTCTTTACTTCGGCGTTCGTGACTTTCTTCTTGGTCATATAGAAGAAGGATACGATACCGCTTATCTTGACTTCATAAAAACTGCCGCAGCTGAAAGGGCCCGCA
>DAOQWI010000052.1:0-17929 GCA_035342015.1 Candidatus Ozemibacteraceae bacterium
TTCATGGTTACCACCTCGGTAATTCTGGTTCAGGCCCAGCGTCTTGTGCGCAAAATCTGCAAAGACTGCAAATTTGAAATCAAGCCAAGAGCCGAACAGATCAGCCAGTTCGGTATTACCCCCGAACTGCTGCGCCGACTCGACCTGCCCCACATCAACGAAAAGAACATGATGTTCTACAAGGGTAAAGGCTGTGAATCATGCAATAACTCAGGCAGCCGCGGCCGTATCGGCGTATACGAAGTCATGATGATGTCTGAACGCCTCAGAGACATCATTCTCAACGGCGGTTCAACCGACGACATCAGACGCCAGGCAATTGAAGAAGGCATGCTGTCACTGCGTGAATCGGCACTGCGCAAAGCCCTTACCGGTATGACCTCACTTGAAGAAGTAGTTCGCGTCACCATGGGTGAACACTGATAAATACACAACAGACAATTAACTAAGGAGTGCGGCGATGTTTGTCCTGAACGATCTGCTGAATCTGGTCATTGAAAACGGAGCATCCGACCTTCATATTACGGTAGGCACCCCGCCGGTAATCCGCGTTGACGGCGAACTGATACAGACTGACCTTGATGTTCTCACCCCCATGGACACAAGATCACTGATCTATAATATGCTCACCGCCGAGCAGCAGAAAGAATTCGAAGAAAACTTCGAACTCGACCTTTCCTATTCCGTTCATGGCTTTGGCCGCTTCCGCGTTAACGTCTACAAACAGAGAGGCTGCATCGGTGCCGCCTTTCGAATTATTCCGACCAAGATTCCGACTCTCGAAGAACTTCGCCTGCCCGAAAAACTTCGCGATTTTACCCGCATGCGCAAAGGTCTGGTTCTGTTCACCGGCCCCACCGGTTCTGGTAAATCAACCTCGCTGGCCTGCCTGATCAACATCATCAACGAAACCAGGCGCTGCCACATCATGACCATCGAGGACCCGATCGAATACCTGCATTATCACAAACGTTCGGTCGTAAATCAGCGCGAACTGCACATCGATACCAAATCATTCGATGAAGCCCTCAGACGCGTTCTCCGCGAAGACCCCGACGTTATTCTCGTCGGCGAAATGCGCGACCTTGAAACGGTATCGGCTGCCTGCACCATGGCCGAAACCGGCCATCTGGTCTTCGGCACCCTGCACACCACAGATGCCGCCCAGACAATAAACCGTATTATCGATATGTTCCCGCCGCACCAGCAGGGCCAGATTCGTTCGCAGCTCTCTTTCGTTCTGCGCGCAGTCGTCGCCCAGCAGCTGTTGCCGGTTGCCAGCGGCAAAGGTCGCGTTGTCTGCAACGAAATTCTCGTCGGCAACCCGGCGGTCGCCAACTGTATCCGTGAACAGAAGATTTCGGGGCTGTATACAGTAATGCAGACCAGCCACGAAGAAGGCATGTTGACTTTCGAAATGTCGCTGCGCGACCTGTATCTGCGCGGTGACATCACCCTCGAAGAAGCCATGGTCCATACCATGCATCCGAAGGAACTCGAAAGAATGCTCAAGAGCGCCTGAGTGCCTTGGCAGACTTTGAACTGGTCTACGCTCTTCTTGACAACGGCACACTGACCCTCGGATTTGCCGTTTTCTGTCTGCTGTTCACTCTCGCACACCTCGCTTTCAGACACCGGCTGCAGAATAATTCTCTGCAGCCGTTTTTTCGCCTTGCTGTTGTTGTTGCATTTGCGACAGCAACATTCTTCTTCTGGCCGTTTTATCAGGGCCGCATCTGGCAGACGCTTGCTGAAAAACTTTCTGAGAGACCGTTTGCCACACAGATACAGCTGCAGCAGGCAGCCAGATATTACGACAGAGCTCTTAAAACCGGCTGGTGGACTGTCAGCCTGCTGAGAAATTACGCCAGCTGCCTCGTCAGAAACGGCCGCGGCTCTGAAGCGGTCGTTCTTCTCAGCTCAGGGCCATGGTCTGAAAAAGAGCAACCCGGGCTTCTTGTGCCAACCGCCAGAGCTCTTCTGGCGGCCGGCAACAATGCAGCGGCGGTTGAAACCGCCCGCAAGGCCCTGCAGCTCAGCGATGAATTCGAAAGATTCTGGGCAATACGTACCGCCGCCGAAGCTTATATTGCCGACAACCAGCACGAACAGGCAGCGCAGTTTCTTGAAAACTGCCTCGAAACTGTCAGAGATGAGTCTACCAGGCAGATGCTGCGGAAAAAAGCCGGAGATATTCGCCAGGGCAAAAACTGGCTGGAGAACCAATGACACAGCCATCTGCCAAACCTGCTTTCAGACTGCTTCGACTGTTTCGCCCCGAAGAGATTGTCTATCTGTCATTTTTCACCATTCTTGCGGTTATCTCGCTTATGGAAGGCGAATCACACATCCATCTCGCTCAGGATCGCCTGGGTTATACATTCCTCGCGATTGGCACAGCAATCATAACTTTCAGATTCAACCGCCTTCTTTATCGCAGCCAGGGAATACCCTGGCCTGAACTGCGCCTGGAGGCATGGCAGAGTTTTCAGCTTATCCGCGACATTTTCAGCGTTCTGATGTGCTGGGCAATGTATGCCAGCATCAAGTCGATCATGCCGGAGTCGGCATTGCTCGATGACTGGCTGATAAAGGCCGATCGCCTGATTTTTGGTTTCGACCCGGTGGTTGCGCTCGAAAAATTCATCAGACCATGGCTTACAGATTTTATGGTCTTCAATTACGTCATGCTTTTTGCCTATATTCCCGGGGTCTTTTTCGCTCTTACCTGGAAAAACTGCCGGCGCGGCCTGCGTGATTTTATGCTGGGCCTCATTCTCGCTTCGTTCTTTGGTTATCTTGGCTATCTTGCTGTTCCTGCCATCGGCCCGCAGCATACCCAGGCCCATCTGTTCACCGTCGATCTCTGGCAGCGCGAAACAAGAGTCATGGCTCAGGACGCTCTCGAACTGCTGATCAATCTCAACCGCATCAAACGCGACTGTTTTCCGTCGATGCACGTCTGCCTGGCCTGTATCTGCCTGTTCTACGCATGGCGATGGGCCAGAGGCCTTGTATGGCTGCTGCTGCCGGCAACCCTCTGCCTGATCTTTTCAACCTTTTACCTGCGTTACCATTACGTGGTGGACGCTGTTGCAGGAATCGCTCTCGCCCTGGTGGTTTTTGCCTGCACCCCCGGGTTGCTTCGCCTGTGGGAAACCAATATCGGCCCTCTTGAAACCGAAAAAGTCGAGAGCAGTTCGTGAGCCTCATATTCAGGCTTCTGCCGACCCTCTTTCTGATCAGGTTTTTGCAGGTCATTCTCAATTTTCCGGTTGAATTCGGCGGGCTGTTCAGACCTGAACCATTTTCATCAGCCTTTGCACAGCCATTAATACTGCTTTCAGCAGTATTAATAATGATCAGCACAGCTGCAGTAATGCAAAGGGCCGATCGGCCGATGCAAAAGGGCCTTGCCGGCTTTCTGGCATTCAATTATTTTCTCATTGCCCTTTTTCACAACAAAGTAGGCCAGCGCAGTTTCATCTGCGAAATCATCGATAGTAACCTGCAATTCGACGAACTTTCAGGGCTGTATGCCATGGACTTCTTTTTTCAGGAGCCATATTATTTCTGGGGCATGCTCTGGACAGCGGTCAGTGCGTATCTTCTCAACCGTAAAAACCGCCTGCATCTTCTGCCTCTCTGTATTATTCCGGTGTTTTTGCCTATCAGACTGAGTGATGATGTTTTTCCGGCCATTGCCGGCCTGGCGATCGCGACTGCCACTTTAACAGGTGTTTTCTTCCACAAAAGACAATCTGCCACCGGAATTCTTTATTTCTGGTATGGCGGGCTGCTGCTGATTTTTGCCTGGATGAACGGCAATGCGGCCATTTATCGCAACTCATGGCTCTCGGCACTGATTCTCTCTGCAATTGTCTGGGTACCGGGCATCGCCGCGGCAGAAATTCTGAAGCGTAAAAACAGTGAAGCTGCAGCCTCAAGCTGGCTGATTCCGGCTATCAGCAGCATTACCTGGCTGGTTACCCTGACACATGTACCTCTTGGTCGCAACCTTTTCAACCTCTGGTTCAGCGTCTTTTCTCTGCAGTTTGCCGCCTGGTCGACAGTTGCCGTCGCAATAACCGCAGCGGCTGCATTCTTCGTCAGACGCGTTGCCAATACATCTGCCAGACCGTTTTTTACGATGACAGCAGTTTTACTGGTAATCTATTACATTTCCGACTGCCTGGTTATGTACAAAACCGGGCTGCGCCTTGATTTAGATACAATTTCGTGGGTTACCGGCCTCAACAGCATAACCAGTCTTGCCAGCACCATCGCATCACTTAACCCGATAAAGACAATATTGCCACCCCTTGTACTGTGTCTCGGCATTTTTCTGGCCGCCAGACGCCTGCCCTGCCTGCAACCGCATTCGGACTCTTATAGAGCAATGCTTACCGTTGCACTTTCAGCCGCCATTTTTTATCAGTTGTTTACCGGTATGCCAACCGGTTTGTTCAAAGACCCATTACTCAACCTGCTTGCGTCAGTACAGACCAGGGTACTTTTACATGATGAAGCCAGCAGCCTGGAAGAAATTTCGGCCCGATTTGCGGCACTTGACGTTAAGCTCACCTGCTCACAGACGCCTTCTGAAGTCAACACAACAAAGCACAATCTGATTCTGGTCATGCTCGAGTCGACAACCAGCCAATATGTATCGCTGTTTGGGCACCCGGAAACAACCTGGCCGCGACTCGAAAAATACCGCGACCGCATGGAAATTTTTCCCTTTTTCTTCTCATGTTTTCCAGAGTCTTCAAATGCTGATTTTTGCGTCATGTCAGGGTTATACCCGCCGGATTTTCTGCTTTTGCGCCAGAACCCGGCAATCCCTGTCAGACTTCTCCCCGATTACCTTAAAGCAGCAGGCTATGACTGCAGCCTTTTCTTTTCAGGGTTTCTTGGCGACACCGGTCTTTCTGCCTTCTACCGGGCACGCGGCTTCGACCGCATATACGACGCAGGCAACATGCCCGAAGCCGGAAGGAACGAAAGCTGGCTCTGGGGCGTCAAGGAAGAACACGTTGTCACTCAGATCAAAAAACTGCTCGAAAAGCTTACCCAAAAACCGGATCAGCCCTTCTTCATCTATTACCGGATGCTTTTTCCGCACGCCCCTTTTCAAAGTATATCCGAGACCCCTCCAACCTTCAGCGAAGAGGGACACCAACATGGCAACCTCGTTGGCAGATTCAAAAACTGCCTGCTTTACCAGGATGCTCAGATCACCACTCTGCTCGAACACCTCGATAAGTCCGGCATTGCCAGCTCAACTGTTGTCATGCTGGTTGCCGACCATGGCACCATGCTCGGAGAAGCCGGCCGTCTCGGTCACGGCTGGAACCTTGCCCCCCTGCTGACCAATGTACCGATGGTCATTATCTGGCCAAAAGCAGGTGGCTTCAAAGAAAACCCATCGCTCTGCTCGCAGGTTGATGTTCTACCGACAGCCCTTGCCATTACCGGCAACACCCCGGAAGAATCTTTTTTCTGTCAGGGAAAAAATCTCTTTGCCGTTAAAAATACTGAAGGAGACGAGAGTTCACGCATTTATCTTTCGTCGATGAGTCAGCTGGCAATAGTTGAAAACAACTTTTACCACCTTATCAGAGACAAAGACGCCGGGCCGGTTGAAACCTTCAAAATCCTCAGAGATAGCGCAAAAATAGAATTCAATCCTGCTCGCGTCGAGGCATCTGACAGCCTGGCAAAAAGCCAGGCGGCAAAAAGCTTTGTTAATCTGCAGACAACCTTTCTCAAGCATGCTGGTTACTACCAGCAGGAATTGAAAAAAGCGCAGAGCAGACTAACACCTGCACGGAAATGACGGATATAAAATTTGTCATTCCGGGCTTAGACACGGAATCCGGAAGTTTTATGCGATTGCCCGGCACTGGCCTCGATGCGTTTGCTCTGACGATGGTTTCATGGTATGTTTCAAGCTATGAAAAAGCCTGCCGTCAGTCTTAACCATTTCTGGAGCGACTTTAAACCATTCATTTTTGCTGGAATTGTCGTTCTGGCACTGGTCAGAACCATTACTCTCTGCCTTAATCTGCCGGCCAGTATTGGCGAGCTCTGGCGCCCGCTGCTTGAACAGCCGGCGTGGGCAGGCTGGGCTGCAACCCTGACAATAGCGATTACAGCATTCTGCATCGCCGGTGATCTCAAAAAAGCTTCCGGCCGTTTGAAAACCCGTTTTATGGTTTTCTATGGCGGACTGTATCTGATCATGGCGCTGTTCAACAACCATGTCGACCGTTTCGGCTATCTCTATCATCTCATGAGCGGCCGACTCGAACTGGATGGTCTTCAGAGCCTTCTGACCATGGATCTTTTTTTTCAGCCACCATGGATTTTCTGGAATTTGTGCTGGATGGGGCTGAGCGGCTACTACTGTCACAAACACAATTGCATTGAACGAATAGTGTATTTCTGGGCAGTACCTTTTCTGTGGTTTAAATACAGCATCAACAACGTTACATTCGTATTTTTCATATCAAGCCTTATCGCCGGCTTAACCGGGCGGTATCTTTTCAGGTCAGTATCATCAGCCAGATTACATGTTTTTTCCGGGGTTGTATTCTGCGCTCTTCTTTATCTGCTCAACAACAATCCGATTGTCTATCGCGCCACCTGGCTGGTAGCGCTTATTCAGATGCCGCTTGTCTGGATTCTGTCTTTCTGGTTCATCAGGCAATGCGAACAGGAAGACACCTCAGATGCCATCGCCACCACCTGGCTGATTCCACTTGTTGCCGGCACGGTTCTCAACCAGACACTCTTCACCGCCTCGCTTGGCAACAGTTTCTTCAATTTCTGGTTCATGATTGCCTCTTTGAATTACGTGGCCGGGATTTTGCCGGCAATTGTTTTTCTGCTGATTACAGCAGGCCTTATCAGTCTGATTCGACCACTGCCCGCCAAACTGTTTTTTGTAATCGGAATACTGGCAATGGCCATTTTTTATCTTGCCGACGGAATTCTGATGTACAAAAACGGCCTGCGCCTGACTTATTATACTCTCGACTGGGTCTGGGGCCTCAACAACCCTCTCAGCATACTGCACACGGCTTTTGAGCTTGTCGAATGGCAGCTTGCCGCGCTGTTTGTCTTTATTCCTGCGGTTGCTGCAGTTCTTTTTATTAAAGCCGGAGGCGCACAGAAAAACACGACAAACTACAGGTTTGGCAGTACTTTCGTTTATCTTATAGTGCTGGCTCAGACGGCCTCAACCGGGTTTCAGACAATGACCGTCTACCCCTCGGCAATGAGAGATCCGGTAAAAATACTTATGGCATCGATTCCGGCCGCTTCCTTTTCGGGGCCACCAATGCCGCTACAAAACCTGCTCAAGCAGTTTTCCGAAGCAAGCATAACTTTTAACCAGCTGCAAAAGCCGATATCAATAAACGATGACCGGCAGAAAAAAAACATCATTCTGATAATGCTTGAATCTACAAGCAACCGGTATCTTTCGCTTTTCGGTCATAACGAATTAACCTGGCCGAAACTTGAAAGCTACAAAGAACGACTCGAAATTTTTCCGTATTTCTTCTCATGCTTTCCGGAGTCTTCGAACGCGGATTTTGCGACAACCAGCGGGCTTTACCCGCCTGACACAATTCTTTTGCGCCAGATGCCAGAATTCAATTCGACAATTCTTATCGATCGTCTCAAGGCAGCGGGTTACGACTGCTCGATGTATTTTGCCGGTTTTATCGGTGACACCAACCTGGCATCATATTACATGCCGCGTGGCTTCAACCGCCTTTATGATGCAAATTCTCTGCCTGACATCTCAAGAGAAGACGGATGGGTATGGGGAGTCAAAGAACATGTGATGGCAGAACGCGTCACCAGGCAGATCGAAGAACAGGCAAAAACTCCAGACAGGCCATTTTTCATCTATTACCGCATGGTTTTCCCGCACCTTCCCTTCGATGCCATGTCAAACGAAGCCCCTAAAAAATTCTCCGAAGAAGACTATCTCAAGGGCAGCTGGGTTGGCCGCTTCAAGAACTGCCTGCTCTACCAGGACGCCCAGATTGCAAGAATCATCGAGCAGGTCGATAAAAGCGGGCTGAGAGACAACACCGCCATTGTAATTGTCGGCGACCACGGCACCTCGCTGGGCGAAGCCGGTCTTTTCGGACACGGATGGCATCTGGCGCCAGAGAGCACCAATGTTCCTCTGGTTATCGTTCACCCGGAGAATACCGGTTTCAGGGTCAACCAGACCAGCGCCGCGCAGATAGATATAAGACCGACAATTCTTGCCCTGGCCGGAGTCGACAACAGCCGGCCCGACTTCTCTCAGGGTTACAATCTTCTTGAACCGGTGCCGGCCTCGCGCAGCATCTTTCTGACCTCCATGCAGCATCGTGCCATCGTTGAAAACGATCATTACTTTCTTATTCAAACCAGTGACCCGAAACATTCAATGGTATTCAAACTCAACAAAGACAGCGGCCCGCATCGCTTTACCAAACGGTCCGACTGGCCGCTCGAAGACCTGGCCGCCAGATATGACCGTTTCAGCCATTTTCTTGAGCTTCAGTGGCATCTGTTAACCCACATCAGCCATTTTGACAATGAACTCAACAAACTCCGCTGATTCAATCCGGCATCATTTCTCATACCTGCTCGTAATTTTTTTTGTCGTCTTCGCTTTTTACGCCCTGAACTCGCACAACCTCGGGTTCGTGTATGACGACCAGGAACAGATACTTGCCCGCGTTGAAACACCTGTTTCAACAAGCCTGACGCAAATATTTCTGAACCCGCATTACAGCAATCAGGCCTATTACCGGCCTCTGGCACGACTGTCGCTGCATTTTCAGATCAGCCTGTTCGGGAAATGGCCGGCCGGCTATCATCTTTTGAGCAGTTTTCTGGGGGCGGTTCTTGCCGCTCTGCTTTTTCGCATGTTCATAACACTTCTGCCTGACACGAGACCGCTGATATCAGCTGGCGCAAGTTTATGTACTGCGCTGCACCCGGTTTTTTCATCATGCGTTTTCATGATTTCCGCTCAGGAAGTTCTTCTGGCAGGCATTTTTATCATCGCTGCCGCCACGGCATTTTTCAGAAACCAGCCAGTCAGATCGGCCCTGCTGATCATGGCAGCACTTTTCTGTCGCGAGAACGCGGCTTCTTTGCCCATACTGCTTTTTGCGGCATGCCTGTGCGGCACCAGAAAAACAGCCCACACCTGCCTGTACAGTCTTTTGCCAACTTTACTTCTGACCGGCCTGTATTTCTGGTTGCGTCGACAGGCAGTTCCAGGCGGCACAATTACAGAACCAGACCTTTCGGGGCCACTTATGGCCTTTATTTACCTCTTTCAGACAATTCTTCTGCCAGAGCCGCAGCTGTTTTACGAGCCGGCGCCAGCGGTCTGGTTCACGGCTTTTTCTGTGCTCCCGGCAGGGCTGTTGATCTTTGCTTTCTACAGAATCGGCTGCCTGAGTAAAGACAAGAGCCAGCTAAAGTTCTGGTTATTATGGCTCCTCATAATGTTCATGCCAACGGCAAACCTGATAGAGCAACAGACCCCCTTCGACGAGCGCCACAACCTGATTATTCTGCCGGTATTCACCTTCCTGGCTGCATTTTTTGCCGAAAACATTTTTCGACGTCACAAAAAGGCTGCAATTGCCGGAATTTTTCTTCTGGCAGCCATTTTGGGAGGTATAAGTCATTATCGCGCACAATTTTTCAGAGACGATTTCACCTTTGCCTCGCAATGGCTAAGAACCGACCCGGAAGCCGGCGAAGCCTACGCCATTTTTGGCAGGCTTTTTATGGACAGAGGGCAGAGTCAGCAGGCCATTGCCATGTTTGAGCAGTCGGTGCGTTTCAGGCCCAACATGGCCAGTTCTCACGACAGCCTCGGGTATCTGCATTCAGAAAATAACAGAATAGATATGGCAGAGGGCTGTTTTAGAAAAGCGGTGGCCCTTGACCCGATAAATGCAGCCTACAGGTACAACCTGGCCCAGAATCTAAGGGCTTTAAAAAGGTACATCGAAAGTTATGCACAGATTTCTCTCGCCGGACTTTTCGCAGCTCCCGAAATCGCCGGCTATCAGAGCATTCAGCGCCAACTGCTTGAAACACACACCGAATTCTGGCTCTGGATAATCGCATTGACAAATCCGATATTGTAGGTTAGACTTAGGTTGACCGAAGTTCTAATTTTATTTTTTTTATGGAAGGAGTCTTTTATGAACAGAAAAGGCTTTACGTTGATTGAACTTATGATCGTTATCGCAATTATTGGTATTCTGGCCGCCATCGCTATCCCGAACTTCCGCAAAGCTCGCGAACAGGCTCGTGAAAAGGCATGCTACGCCAACATGAGAGTTATTCTCGGCGCCGTTGAAATGTACAACATGGACAACACCAGCATGATGTCGACCCTGTCTGACACCGACGCCACCTCTTCAGGCGGCAAACTCGTTTCTGGTAAGTATCTGAAGAGCCCGGTAAACAGACCCGAAATGAGCTGCAGCTATTCTGGCAGCAACATCGACGGCACTGGTCTCATCGCCTGTGGCGTTCATGGTACTATCGAAGGTTCTGGCAACTGATCTGATCCGAACGGTTCTAAAAAAGAGCGACGCAAGTCGCTCTTTTTTTTTACTCCCGAATATTATAAACTGCCATATCTGAGAAAACGCATAAGGAACCCTGATGCCATACGACGAATCGCTGCACCTGCTGTATACGCTTTTTTTCACCCTTTTTGGCAGTCTACTGGGCAGTTTCAGCAATGTCGTCATTTTGCGCATGGCCACAGGCAAATCGGTGATTTTCCCGCCCTCGGCCTGCCCGGCCTGCAGTCATCGACTCTTCGCCAGCGATCTTCTGCCGGTTTTCAGCTGGCTTTTTCTACGTGGTCGCTGCCGTTACTGCCAGGCGCCGATTTCATGTCAGTATCCGCTGGTTGAAGCCTGTATCGCGGCTATAGTCGGCTTGAGCTTTTATAAAACCGGGCATGGTCTGGCGTTCGTAGTTCTGGCAACCCGCATGGTCATCTGGTTCATCGCCAGCGTCATTTTTTTGCGCAACGAGGTTCAACGCCCTGAGCCTTTTCTCTGGGCCATCATGTTTTTTATACTGCTGAATTTTCCGATCGGCGGCTGCCCGTTCATCGATCGTTCGATGCTGCTGATACCATTGGCGGCAATAATAATCGGGTTTGTCGCCAGCCTTAAAAACCAGGCGACCGAAATTTTCAAATGGGGCGGTTTGAGCTTTTTAATGCTGTTCAGCCTGAGAAGTTCGTTCGGCCTTTACCCGGCCATTCTGCCCGCGATTCTGGCAAGCATGCACATCAGCGAAAGACTCCGCCGGCCGGCACGCATTGCCTTTTTCGCCACCCAGCTGATCTCGATCGCCTGCAGTCTGCTTCTTTGATAGATCAGGCGGCTTTGTGGCGGAGGTAGTATTCGGCTTCTCTGGCGAAGTTTGTGTCGGGAACCAGCTCGGTGATGCGTCTGAAACGGTCGAGGCTGGCCGGAAGTTTAAGCTTGCGCTCGAGTTCGCCCAGACGCAGCAAAATTGACGGGGTTTCTCTGCCAAGTTCGATGGCGCGCTGCAAAGCCTTCTGCTCTTCGGCCGCGTCATTGAGGTTGCGATAGACAGTTGCCATGCTGACAAAAACTTCGGGCAGATTCTCGTTCAGCATCAGGGTTCGCTGATACTCTTCAAGCGCCGATTTAAACTGGCCGCGGGCAGCATACAGGTCACCAAGAATCCGATGCCCCTCGATATGACCCGGAAACCTTCTGAACAGAGCGTCGAGAGTTTTTTCGGCGCGGGCCTGGTCACCGGCTCTGATCTGATTTTCCGCGAGTTTAACCGCGAATTCTGCCCGCTCTTCGGCGAGAATAGTCAGTTTACGATAGACATCAACAGCCAGATCAAATTCTTCAGCCGCTTCGTAAATTTCAGCGAGGCATTTCCAGTAAGAGACATTTCTTTCGTCGCTCTCGACAAGCTTTTCCATGGCCACAATCGCCTGATCAAAATCGGCCATTTTAAAATAGCACTGCGCCATCAGATACATCGAGCGGGCCTGCAGGTCGCTTTTTCGGCAGGCCATGCGAAAGTGCGTGATCGCCATCGTGTATTTGCGCTGTCTGAAAAGGCAGCCGGCAAGATTGAAATGCGCATCGAAAGCACCCGGATTGGTGCTGATAATACGTCTGAAACACTGCATGGCGCCGTTCAGATCGTTCTGCTTCATCAGCATGGTTCCGAGAGAAAAATTGGCAATTTCGAGATCGGGCTGAATTTCGAGAATCTGACGGTACTGGGTAACGGCACCGTTAAGGTCGCCATAGCGTTTGAGCTGTTCGGCAAGGGCGAGGCGAATCTCGGTTTTTTCGGGCAGCGCATTAGCCGCCATCATCATGAACGATATCTGTTTGTGCAGATCACCCATGCACTCGTACATTCTGGCGTAGGTGATGAAGGCGTTGGCGAAGCCAGGCTTCAGTTCAAGGGCACGATCAAGATAGAACTGCGCGTCGAGGTATGACTCGCTTCTGATATGACAGGCGGCGAGCTCGACCATAATGGCGAAATTATCAGGGTTGGTCTTGAGAACCTTTGAAAAAACATTTACAGCCTGCTGATTGTCGCCGTTGCGCACATAAAGACGGGCAAGACGCAGCATCAGCTCGGTATCTTCGGGATTCTGTCTACTCTGTTCCTCAAGCTGAACGAGCAGCCCAGTCAGTTCCTTCGGGCTTTCAAGCATTTTATCTGCCTCATTGTTCTTTATTTTTTGAGGCTCTGCACTTCCCGTACCAGTGATTTTTTGTCAGCGGCACTGAAAAACGCAGATCCCATTACTAATACATCGGCACCTGCGGCACAAATCTTTTGTGCATTCTTCAGAGAAATTCCGCCATCAACCTGAATCAGCGTATTCAGGCCCTTGTCATCGATCATTTTTCTCAGCCGTCTGATCTTTTCGACCACAGGCTCGATGAGTTTCTGCCCGCCGAACCCTGGGTTAACGGTCATGATCAGAACCTGATCGCACTCTTCGAGAACATACTCGATCTCGCACAGAGGCGTCTGCGGATTGAGGGTTATGCCTGAAGCAAGGCCCATTTCACGCACCGCAGTCAAATAACGATGTGCATGCCGGCAGGCTTCAATATGAAAGGTAATGCGGTCAGCCCCGGCATCTTTCCAGGCTTCAAGCCAGCGTTCTGGCTGTTCGATCATCAGATGTACGTCGAAAGGCAGGCGACTGTGCGGCCTGAAGGCCTTGATGATCGGCGGGCCGAAAGTCAGGTTCGGCACAAAATGGCCATCCATGACATCGACATGAATCCAGTCGGCGCCAGAAGCCTCAATGGCCTGCAGTTCGGCCGCCATATTGGCAAAATCAGCTGACAATATCGAAGGGGCAACGAGAGTGTGCTGTTTTTTCATGCCCGCAGCTTACCAGAAAAGAATCAGAAATACCATGACCACCAGACACAGACCCATGAAAACCACCGGATTTCTCAGCCAGTGTTTTTCTTCATGCAGTTTCCAGTTGCCGGTTTCAGTGTTTTCAGCCACGGCCGGCTGGGGTTTTACCAGCCTGAGATGGCGGCGCCCGGTAGCTTTGCCTTCGGAAACATTCTCGCCGGTGTTATCTGAAGCGCCGTTAAAACCTTCTTTTCCGCTGTTATCCACAACCAGGGCCAGATTGCCCTCGATCGCGGTCTGAGCGAAACCATTACCATCGCCGGCATCTTTACTGCCGCGCTCTGAAGACTTCAGCACGCTTACCGGTGCTGATGCATTCATGGCAGGAGTCGTCATCTGAGCCGGCGGCATATTGACCACCGGAGGTAACGAGGTGTTTACGTTCGACATTCTGCCGTTGAGAGCATCGACCACCTGCGAGGCCATTGAAAGCTGACGGGCGGCTTTGCTGCGAATATTGGTTTCGCGGATTTTGCCGGAAAGATCGGCCAGCGACTTGAGAAATTCTTCGTGCGAGTTGCAGCGACGGCCAAGTTCGCGGGTCAGAGTGGCCCTGACGAAATCGACAATTCTCGTAACCTGTTCGGGCGGCATGTCTGGGTGTCTGATGCGCAGCAGTTTTTCGAGCTTCATATCCCACAATTCATTTATGCCACCGTTCTTTCTGATCGGTGACTCGCCGGCAAGCAGCTCAAAAAAGGCAGTGCCAAGAAAATACAGGTCTGAATGCACACCGGTTCCCTCACTGCGGGTGCTCCTTGAGGCAAGGCGCAGCCGCGGGTGGGTAAAAGACAGAACACAGATGCGGCCATCATCTCGACGAATGACATTCGACAGTTTGATGGTGCGGTGTTCGACCTTCTGATCGGCAGCATACTGCAGAACCGTAGCCAGTTCCTGAATGATTTTGACGCATTCGTGCATCGGCAGAACTTCGCCCTTGATAAGCGCCGGCAGTTCCTTGCCCCTGACCACTGGTGAAACTACGTAGGGGCGGTCATCATACATATCGACATCGAGCACTTCAGCGATCAGCGGGTGCGAAAGACTGGCGAAAGACTTGATCTCGTCACTGAAACCACGGACCCTTTCGGCATTCGCCGCCATAGATTCTTTAAGAATCTTGACGATCACCTGGGTGCCGGTGCCTACTTCGAGGGCCGAAAAAATCTCATACATGTGGCTCTCAGAGAAAGCAGCTTCAATTTTATACTTGCCATTAATCAATTCACCGATCATTTCTGCCTCCAGACTGACATGCCAGTTATGGCTCGACTCTGCGTTCCTCTACGGGAACGTCGTTGATATAAATCTGTACTTTACTATTCGGCACAACAGGTACCTTAACCTTAACAAGTTCGAGAGGTTTGTGGGCACCGGCATAAACCTGCTGCCGACCATCGGGGGTTATGTGAATGAACTTGACCTCTTTAGGCATGAAACCATCGGGCATGACAAAGCTCATCTCGCGGTCAACAACCGGCGCAACGATCTTTGGCGGGGCCTGAACTGCGACTACAACCGGAGTTTCAACGCCTTCAGGGTCCTCGTCTGCGACAATAACCTTTGGCGGCGCCGGAGTCACTGCCGGCTGGGTTACAGTCGGCGAAGTCACGCCAGGTGCCGGCGGCAATGCAGGTTTAGCCGCAACAGGTTTGGGCATGTCGAGCACGGAAAAAACTTCGAATTTTTTGAGATCTGCCGGAGTCGCAGTGCCTTCGTCGCTCCCCGATGAGACCAGCAGACTGACCACTTCGCCGCGGCGCAGCTGAGAATAAGGCGCCGGGCTGGTTGAAATAATCTGAAACTTTTCACGGTTCGCATCAGGCCGTGAAAAAATGCGACCAAAATTAAGCCCCCAGGCTTTGAGACGGTTCTTCGCCTCATCCATCGAAACACCTACCAGATTTGGCAGAACCAGCATTTCTGGCTTGCGGCCCAGGCTGATCAGCAGATCGACTTCTTTGTTAACACCATATTCTTCAGAAGGCAGAGGTGACTGCCCCACAATCCGGTCAGGAGCAATTTTTTCAGAATAGATATAAGCGCGATCTCCGGCCGAAAGCTGCGCATTCATCAGCGCCACATCGACTTCGCGCTGACTGTTGCCCGTCAGTTCAGGAACGCTGACTTTCTGGAGCCCGAGAGAAATTGACAGCAGAACCTGCTTACCTGGTTTTACCACCGTTCCTGGTTCCGGAAACTGTGCAATTACGTGATCCTTGGCCTGTCGGTCATCAAACTTTTCGTCACGTCTGACAACCTCAAGCCCGGTCGGCTTGCTTTTCATGACTTCGACAATGTGTTTACCGCGGAAGTCAGGCACAATTATCGTTCCGCCTCGATTGAAGAACTCGTTAAGCTTGTTGTAGGCGAAGTAAACGCCACCAATCAGCACAGCGAGCAAAATCGACATCAGAATCGACATTTTGATCAGAATCGACAGACAAGAATCACTTTTTTTCCTGGTCATCACTTTTTCCTGCAAGCTGGCCACAGGCGGCCAGAATTTCCTGTCCCCGCGATTTTCTTACGGTTACAGCAATACCTGCTTTTTTGAGAATTTTACGAAATTCTTTTTCGTCTTTTTCAGGCGAAGGCTCGTAATTCGAACCCGGGAAATGGTTGAAACGCACGATATTAACGTGAACCAGCAGCCCTTCACAGAAGCTGACAAGATTCATCGCATCCTGAAGCTGATCGTTAACATTTTTCAGCAGAACAACCTCGAGGGTTACGCGTCTGCTGGTGTGAGTGCAGTATGAACTGATCGCCTCCTTCAGCTTTTCGAGAGGAAACTTCTTATTGATCGGCACCAGAGTGTTACGGGTGGCATTGTCAGCCACATGCAGTGACACAGCCAGATTCACTTCGCCAGGGCGAGTGATCAGTTCGGCGATTCCCTCAACCACGCCAGAAGTGGAAATGGTGATACGGCGGGTTGCCAGGCCAAGTCCCTGCGGGTCTGTGAGCATGTCGATCGCTTCATACAGGGCTTTGCGATTGAAGAACGGCTCGCCCATTCCCATGAATACGATATTGGTCGGCTTTTTGCCGGTTCTTTTCACCAGCAGCATCACCTGCAGCATAATCTCATCAGAAGAGAGATTGCGCTTGAAGCCCATCTCGCCGGTGCGGCAGAAAACACAGCCAACCGGGCAGCCAACCTGAGTTGAGAGACAGAAAGTCAGCGCATCTTCATCGGGTATTGCTACGGCCTCGACCAGTTCGTCATCGCCGAGCTTAACCACAACCTTGCTGGTGCCATCGCGGTCCTGCAAATACTTTTCGACCGGCGGCAGAATCTTCGGAAAAGCGGCTTTGAGCTTTTCGCGATCTGCCAGCGACAGATTGGTCATTTCATCGAACGAAAAGACGAATTTGCGGAAAATCCATTCCTGCACCTGTTTTGCCCTGAACGCAGGCATTCCGAGGTCGGCAAGAGTCTTCTGAAATTCGCCGAAACCAACTGAAAACAAAGATTTTGCTGTCATTTTCTTCCCCTTCTGACAATACATCGGCAGTCTTCAGCAAACTGCTGAAGAAAAACTGTGGCGGGAAGAAATCAGTTGAGATTGAACTTGTCGAGCATGTCACCCATCATCTGAACAAGGGTCAGAAGTTCTTTGGTGACGTTCATATACTGCCTGATATGCGACAGCTGCTCATTAACCGCGAAGGCGACCCTTCGGGTACCTTCGGAAGTGATCTTGGTAGCGCCCGAAATGCTTTCGATACTGCCACGCAGTGAGTCGATATTCTGTGACTGTTCTGTCGAAGCGGCGCTGATATCCTGAATCATCTTGTTGACGTTAAGA
This sequence comes from Candidatus Ozemibacteraceae bacterium, assembly GCA_035342015.1. GTDB lineage: Bacteria > Muiribacteriota > Ozemobacteria > Ozemobacterales > Ozemobacteraceae > Rifleibacterium. Next base: position 17,331 of record DAOQWI010000052.1, read on the forward strand.
ACCGAGCTGACGATCTTGTCGAGGTTGTTACCGGCAACGTTGGCGATATTGACGCCCTCGATAACCTTGGCGGCACCACGGTTGATCGTTTCGACCGCCTTACCGGTCTTGAGCAGCATTTCCTTGATCTTCTTGCCGATATCTTCGGCCGCTTCGCCCGATTCTTCTGCCAGTTTGCGCACTTCACCGGCAACGACCGTGAAACCCTGACCGTGTTCACCGGCGCGGGCCGCTTCGATTGCGGCGTTCAACGCCAGCAGGTTGGTCTGATAGGCGATGTTGGTGATGGTGTTGACGATTTCACCGATCTGTTTACCGGCCGAGTTGAGGTTTTCGATAACGTCTTCGAGGCCGAGAACCTCGTCTTTGATCGATTCCATGGTATCGATGGTCTCGCTCACGGCGTTTTTACCTTCGCCGGCAATCGCGGCGGTCTCGGCGCTGTCGGTAGCCGCTTCGTGTGAGCGATCGGCGATGGTCTGGGCTGAAGCCGAGACTTCCTGGATGTGGAGGGTCGTCGATTCGAGCGTATTGGCGATATAGTTCGAGCTGCGCGAGATTTCCTGAACGTCGGTGAAAAACTGTTTTACGTTTTCATC
>DAOQWI010000053.1:0-17861 GCA_035342015.1 Candidatus Ozemibacteraceae bacterium
GGCTCGCCATAGCGGTTGCCCTTGAAAGCGATCTCGCGATCGATGCTGTCAGCTGCTACCAGAGGTGCAACAGCGTCAAAGAATTCGAGTTTCTTTTTGCCAAGCCGCTTCTGCAGACTTTCGAGCAGCGCCGGCGAAGTCAGCGGCCCGGTAGCAATTATAACCAGACCATCTTCGGGCAGTTCGACCGCCTCTTCATTAATGAATTCAATCAATGAATGGGTGCGCAGATAACGGGTGATTTCGCGGGCAAAAGCGCCACGGTCGACAGCCAGAGCATTGCCGGCCGGCACCCGGTATTTGTATGCGACTTCCATGAAGTAGCTGCCAAGAAGGCGCATTTCTTCTTTAAGAAGCCCGGAAGCCCGGTCTGGCAGATTGCTGCCGACTGAGTTGCTGCAAACCAGTTCGGCGAATTGATCAGTTGTATGGGCACCGGTGCTGACTTTCGGGCGCATCTCGATCAGACGCACTGGAATCTGGCGTCTGATAAGCTGAAAAACGGCCTCGGTGCCAGCGAGACCTGCACCAATAACAGTTACGGCGATTTCTTTATTCTTCCTGCTGCTCGTCATTATCTGTGCTGCCTTCCGGGATCGATTTAAACTTACAACCCTTGCCTGAACATTTTATATAATTACCAAGTTTTTTGGTAGCGTGCCAAACCAGCGGCGAACCGCATTCGGGGCAGAGCTCACCGGTCGGTTTCGACCAGGTAGTCAAAGTACAGGTCGGGTAATTCGAACAACCATAGAAAAGTCTTCCGCGTTTCGATTTCTTTTCAAGCATTTTACCATTACAGCCTTCGGCCGGACAGGCCACGCCAATTTCTTTTACCACCGGCCGGGTGTTTTTGCAGGCCGGGTAATTGGTGCAGGCGATGAAACGCCCGAATTTACCGGTGCGGATATGCATGTCAGAGCCGCACTTGTCACACTTTTCTTCGACCAGTTCGAGTTCGCCGGGCTGAGGGGTGCCGGCGCTTTCGAGAAGAGCTGTCATCTGCATCGGCGGCTGCGGAACACCGTCGGCGAAAAGAAGCAGCTCTTCTGGAATATTGATCGTCGACTTACATTCGGGGTAGCCGGAGCAGGCGAGAAACTTGCCGCTGCGGCCCATGCGCACCAGCATCGTCTGGCCACATTTTTCGCATTTGATGTCTGATTCGATCTGAACTTTTTCGACCTTTTCTTCGGCGGCCTTGAGATCGCGCATGAAAGGCTCATAAAATTCGGTCAGAACCTGCACCCAGTCGATCTCACCTTCTTCGATGCGGTCGAGGTGGCTTTCCATGGTGGCGGTGAAGCCAGGGTTGATGATGTCAGAAAAGCATTTTTCCAGAATATGATTGACGAGAAAAGCGGCGTCAGAAGGTTGAAATCTGCCGTCGACCTTGCGCACATACTTGCGCTGCTGAATGGTGTCGACAATCGTGGCATAGGTAGATGGCCGACCGATGCCTTCTTTTTCAAGGGTTTTGATAATTGAAGACTCACTGTAGCGTGGCGGCGGCGAAGTGAAATTCTGTTCGCCGGCAGCGCTGACAAGAGAGAGTTTTTCGCCTTTTTCGAGTGGCGGCAGCTTCTGTTTGCCTTCTTCAGAGACTTCTGGCTCGGCATCTTCGTCGCGGCTGACATTGTAAAGCGAGGTAAAACCATCGAAAACCATGGTGGTGCCGGAAGCCTGCAGAATTACCCCGTCGACATCGACTTCGGCAGTGACGACGTTGTAACGGGCATCAGCCATCTGTGAGGCAACGTAACGGCGCCAGATCAGGGTATAGAGTTTCAACTGCTCGGGTTTGAGAAAAGCTGCCATCTGATCGGGGGTCCGATGCACAGAAGTCGGCCTGATGGCTTCGTGGGCATCCTGGGCGCCCTTTTTCATGCGATAGGTGCGCGCATGTGGCAGGCGGTATTCGCTGCTGAAATTTTCTTTAAGGTAGCCGTCGAGTTCGGTAAGCCCTTCGGGCGCAATGCGCACCGAGTCGGTTCGCATGTAGGTTATCAGACCGACCTGACCTTCGCTGCCGACTTCGACGCCTTCATAGAGTTTCTGTGCCACCGACATGGTGCGGCGCGGCGTAAAACCGAACTTTTGGGCGGCTTCGGCCTGCATGGTGCTGGTGATAAAAGGCGGCGGCGGCGCCTGCCGGCGTTCACGGCTGTTAACCGAAGTTACCTGCAGATCGGCCGATTTTATTTTTGCCAGAATCTCATCGGCAGTGGCCTTATCAGGCACAACCGTTTTTTTGCCAGAATACTTAACCAGCTTGAGCTGGAATTTGCGCTGTTTTTCGCCTTTGACATCGGCGCTGATAACCCAGTATTCCTCGGGCTTGAATGCAAGAATTTCTTTCTCGCGCTGGCAGATCAGGGCGACGGCAACCGACTGAACACGGCCGGCCGACAGACCAAGGCAGATTTTCTGCCACAGCAGCGGCGAAAGACGATAGCCCACGAGACGATCGAGAATACGGCGCGACTGCTGAGCGTTAACCAGCGCAAAATCAATATTGCGCGGGTGCTCGAGAGACTTGAGCACGTCTTCTCTGGTAATCGAGTTGAACGTGATGCGGCACTCAGACATCGGATCGATGTTGAGAACATTGGCGAGATGCCAGCTGATCGCTTCGCCTTCGCGGTCAGGGTCAGGGGCGAGATAAATACGATCGACAGTGCGGGCAACCTTCTGCAGGCGCAGAATAACTTCCTTGCGGTCTTTGACGACATGAAAATCAGGAACAAAACCATTCTCAGTACTGACACCGAATCTTGACGGCGGCAGATCGATGACATGCCCCTTGCTGGCTTCGACAATAAAATCCTTGCCGAGAAACTTTGACAGTGTTTTGATCTTACCAGGTGATTCGACGATAATCAGATTTTTGGTCATTGTTCCTCCCGGGCCATTACTGGCACGGTCTTCAGTGCAATACGACAGAATGCGGTGCTGGCGAGGTTTCCTGCCCTTCCATTTCGGAAGCGGGCTTATGCATGATGACAATCAGCTCAAGCCGCGAGGCCGAGACCTGCCGCATATCGGTTTTCCAGATGTATTCGAGAACCTTTTCGAAGTGCAGCGGGGTGATGACGCCATCTTCGACGAGTTTCAACAGAAGCTGCTGCGCTTCAGGCAACAAACGTGCAGCTTCGCAGGCATGCAGATGCCTGATTCCGCTCGGGCGCCCATCAGAACTGTGCTTGCGGTCGCCAACCCTGACGATCGGGTCGACCTTCTGGGTAATCATGGCAACCAGATTCATGGCCGTGTCGATATCGCTGATCTTGAAACCCTTTTCGAGCAGCTTGCTGACCATCGGGTCACGGCCGGTTTCGTCGACACCGCTGGTTTCAATTCGCTTGATGACAATACTCATGATCTTCATGATATTGGTCAACGGGCTTTTAATGTTGTTCATAGCCTACCTTTTTTCATTCACTTTTTTTCTTGCCTGATAACTGCTTCCGGTTAGTTTAATCACATAATCTCTCATTTCGAGCTGCAAAAGTAAAGAAAACAATCTTTCGCGCTGCCAGCCATTTTCGAGCAAACGATCGAGAGAAACCGGTTCTGATGCCAGTTGCGAGAGTAATTTTTTCTCTTCATCGGTGAGATCATCATCATGATTTTTTTCTGTCACAACAGATTTATCTGGCAGAAGAGCAGAATAGTATCTGATGATTTCATCAGGGTCGGTGACGAGAATGCCGCCATCCTGAAGCAGACTCAGAGTTCCCTCGGATGTGCTCGATTTGATACTGCCTGGAATCGCAAAGATCTCGCGGTTCTGTTCACCCGCAAGTCTGGCAGTTATCAGCGAGCCGCTGCGCGCACTCGCTTCAACAACCAGTGTCGCAACACACATCCCTGAAATAATACGGTTGCGCACCGGAAAAAACCAGGGTCTGGCGATAGTTCCGGGGGCGTATTCAGAGATTACCGCGCCTTTTTTAAGTATTGCGTCACGGATTTTAAGGTTGCCACGCGGGTAAACCACATCGGGCCCGTTCGCGAGAACTGCGACCGTGTGCCCGTCGGCTTCGAGAGCGCCGCGATGCGCATAGGTATCGATGCCGAGAGCAAGGCCGCTGACAATTACAAATCCGGCCTTGGCAAGCCGGCAGCCGAAATCACGGGCAATATCGTAACCCATCTGAGTACCGTTACGGGCGCCAACTATGGCAATTGCCGGGGCATTGCCGAAATCAAGTCTGCCTTTGACAAACAAAGCGACGGGTGAATCTGGAATTTCGCGCAGCAGCGCCGGGTATTCATCATCATTGAAAGTGATGAGTCTGACATCTTTTCGGTCAAGCACTTCTGGCGGGCAGACCGGCTCGATGCGGGCAGCCTCGGCGACAAAGCGCTCAGCGCGTCTTACATCCCAGCCTTTGATGGCCAGCAGATCGCCTTTGGTCGCGCGAAAAGCGCGTTGCGGCGTTTCGAATTCCTTGATCAGACCGGCGGCAAGCGTGGCGCCGAGCCAGTTCATGGCAGCAAGCTTCAGCCATGGCAGTCGGCGGTCGGCAGAAAAAGCATCAGCCATAGAACATGCTCTCACGCGGTTGCTTGATCTGCTTCATTGTCTTCTTGCACCAGAATACAACGGTTTCATCCTGTGATTCAGTGGCAACCTGGGTCAGACGGGCCATGACTTCCATGCCGGCAGCAACCATGGCTTCACAGGCCATGGTTTTTATGGCGCTCTGTTCATGTTTGAAAAGACCGATGAACAGATCGGGGTTGTCGAGAGCCATTTCGCCGAGAGTCCTTTTTATGGTTCTAGCTTCGCGCTCATCGCGCACTTTGCCGGAATGGGCCATCAGCGAAAGGGCGTCAGCCTCGCTGTCAAGAGCACCGATCGACTTGATCGCCGCCAGCCTGACTTTGAGCGAATTGTCGCTCAGAGCTTCGTTAAGCATGGTTCGCGCCTTGAGCCCCGGAAAACTGCCCAGAGCCTCGGCAGCACAGGCGCGCGCCGATTCGTCGGTGTCTTCCATCAGCATGACGATGTGATCAACGCCGCGGTCATCTTTCATTTCAGCGAGTGCCAGTGCCGCATTGCGCCGCAGTTCAAGGTCATCGCCCTCGATACAGCGAATCAGCTCTTTGAAAACCTTATCGCCGAGCTTTTCGAAAGCGGTTACCACATTGCGATGCACATCGGTATTGCGGTCAGAAAAGCTTCTGATAAGCGGAATGATCGAGCGCGGGTCACCGGTCTGCCCGAGTGAGATGGCCGCGTAAGTGCGCACCCACTCGCTGTCGTCGCGCAAAGCCAGAATAAGCGGCTCTACAAGATCGGGTGAATTGATCAGGCCGGCAGCCTGACAGGCGTAGAGACGCAGTTCTGCATCGCCTTTGCGCATGGCTTCGATAAGCCTCGGCAGGTAGCGCGGGCCGATTTCTCTGATGATCTGGCCGATCCAGTGGCGGATATCTTCGTTATCGCTCGAAATATGGCGCAGCAGATCTTCAAGCGGCGGGTTATCGAGACGGCAGATACTTTCGGCGGCAGCTTTGCGCACACTCCAGACCTCGTCAGAAAGAGAATGAACGAGGGACCTTGCCACCGACGAATCAAATGAACTGCCAAGCGCCCTGGCAGCAAAGAACCTGATCTCGCGGTTCGGATCTTTTAACGCCCTGATCAGGTATGGAACGCCCGGTTCACCGATACTTTCAAGAATACGGGTAACCCAGTAACGCACATCGTCGTTGGAGCTTTTAAGGGCCTCAGCGATTTTGTCGACGCCACGCTCGCCGATCTCGGTAAGCGCGTAGGCGCTGCTGCGCCTGACGTTCCAGTCTTCGTGTGACAGGCCATTAACCAGTACCGGAACCGCGCGCGGGTTACCGATTTCACCAAGTGCTGAAGCGGCAAACGCGAGAATTTCGGGGTTTTTCAGTTTAAACAGCCGCATCAACGGCTCGACAACGCGGGCGCCGATTTTAACAATCGACTTGCGAATCAGATAGCGATGGTTTTCGTCCATCTTGATGATTTCGTCGAACAGGCGCTGCAGACTGGCATTGCCAGCCTTAACCAGAGCTCTGAGACAGCCGTCGCGAATCTCTTCATTAGGGCCACGCAGGTATTCAAGCATCATATCGACGGCATTGTCGCCAATCTCGGCGAGAGCCATGGTAGCGCTTTTGCGAATTGTCCAGTCGGGGTCGGCAAGTGATTCGATAAGAACCCTGATTACTCTTTTATCACCCGACTCGCCAAGAGCGGCTGCAATAACGTAGCGCGTCTGCTTATCGCCGTTACGCAAAGCCTCGAGCAGGAATCTCTGGGCTTTGGGCCCGAGTTTGCCGAGAGTTTTGATTGCCCAGAAACGTATGTCTTCGTCTTCAGTGAGCTTAAGAACCTGCTGCAGCGGTGCAATTACCGCCTCGCCATATTTAACAAGAGCATCTGATGCAGCTTTTCGCACGCGCCAGCGGTCGTCACCCAGCGCCTTGAGCAGCATGGTGACACCCTGCGGAATTCTGGCGTTACCAAGGGCGTTGCAGGCAAAGTATCTGATTTCGTCATTGGTGCTCTTCATGGCCCGCAGAATGGCGGGCAGACCTTTCGGGCCGATTTCACCGAGAATCTGCAGCGACCAGTGCTGCACATCCTGATTGTATGAGTTGATTGCTCCGGAAAGAACAGGAACAGCAGCATCGCCAAAGTCTTTTACGATGTCGGCAGCGGCTTTGCGCACAACCCAGAATTCGTCAGCAAAACAGGAAACGAGAAACTGCATGGCGTTCTCATCTCTTATGGCCGCAATTTTACGCAGGAGTTCCAGGCGTTTTTGTCTGGTGGCGCTGGCAAAAAGTTCAACAAAATACTGGCTGCTGTTTTCCATTTAAGATCCTTTGATGCTGAGAATCATCGCGGTGCTGAATCAGAGGCATTTTCCGGTTTGTCCGGCTGGTCTTCAAGTTCGCTGACCTGAACCTGCAGGGCTTCAGGTACAATTTTCAGAACGCTGATATTACCGGGCAGACCAACTGGTGCCGTAAGGTTTACCGGGTAAGAGCCCGGCTTCATCTTCTCGACGTCGAGTATCATCTGTAATTTGGCGTTGCTTATCTTGTCGAGGTCTTTAAGATAGCCCTCCACTTCAATCGAGTAGGAGGAAACAGAAACAGAGGCGTGCTGATGCGGCCCTTTTTTCAGCTCGAAGGGCAGCCCCTGATAAACCCGGGTTACTTTGCTGTCTATCAGTGTAAGGTGCAGAAGCACCGGCGCCGAAGAAATAAGTCTGACATTGTCAGCCGGAAATTCAAGCTTAACCGGCACCGCGTCTGACTTCTCGATTTTTGAAAGATCGATCGGCTTGAATGAAAGGTCTTTCATCGGGTTGATAAGCCTTGCCGGGCCGGTGATCTGAACGCTTTCGGGCACAAGCTTGAAGCCATCGAGTTTTTTACCTTCGGGCGACTTGTTGATAAACACAGGTTTCGCCAACGGCAGAGTCTTCGTCGGGTAGCCCTGCTTAACCGTTACGTCAACATTGATCTTACCCGGAGTGACGATTATCTCTTCGTCAGTGACGCCAGACTCAAGAATAACCTTGATTTCACGCTGCTCACTGATAGAATTCTTTACCTGTTCAAGATTGATATCGACCTGACAGGCGGTGACTCTTTTTATAAGAGATTCGGGGCCCTCTATCGTCACCTGCGCCGGCGTCAGAAGAGGCTCATCAAAAAGAAAACCGTCTGCCGGCTGCCCCAGAATTTCGGCGCGCACGTCGATTTTTTTGCGGATAATCGGCACCGCTTCGATCTGAATCTGGGCCGGCGAAAGCGAGACAACCGAAAGACCGGGAGCGGTGGTAACCCTGACCGGCAACTGGGCACGGCCTGGTCTCAGGTTGTAAAGGTCGACATTCACCTGCAGTTTGTTATTGGTCGCAAGAATAAAGTCGCGGCGGGTGCCCTCGACCTGAACATTAACAAAAGGCTTTACAGGGGTTACCTTAACGCTTTCGGGCACGTTGCGGTATTCAACCTCAGCCTCGATAGTCCGGCGAATCTGCGGCGGAATAACGAGGTTGACGTAGATCCAGGCAAAGACGCCCAGTAGAATTGAAAGGGTTTTGAGCCAGATACGGTCAGTCATTTTTTACCGAACAGCCCCCTTGCCCGATTACCTCTTGAGAAAGCAGCCGCCACCAGCTTTTTAATACGATCAGGTGCCAGGCCACGTGTCAGTTTGCCACCCTTGGCTTTTGAAATCTGACCGGTTTCTTCACTCACCACAAATACCAGTGCATCAGTAATTTCGGAAACGCCGATCGCGGCACGGTGCCTCGACCCGAGTTCCTTGGCCACCTCGTTGTGGTTGCTCGCCGACGGCAGAAAACAGGCCGCAGCCTCGATCATCTGCCCCTTGATAATTACCGCACCATCATGCAACGGTGTAAACGGCATAAAAATTGTATTCAGAAGCTCGGCGCTGATCTTGCTGCGCATCATTACGCCGTTTTCCATGAAATCTTTCAGGCCGATTTCCTGTTCGAAAACGATCAGGGCGCCGATACGCTTCTTCGAAAAATTCTCGATCGCCTTGTAGACTTCTTCGGCCAGTTCTTCTGCCGAGTCTTCTGACGTGACCTGCTCGCCCAGAAAACGGCCCTTGCCGATGTCTTCAAGCGCGCGCCGCAGCTCAGGCTGAAAAATTACGACAAGCGCCAGGAAACCTGTTGGCAGCGCGTTTGAAAGCGCCCAGCTGACCGTATTGAAGTCAAGATCTTTGGTGATAACCAGTAACACCAGAATAATACCAAGGCCTTTGAGCAGATTGTAGGCCCGCGTGCCTTCAATAAACAAAAGCGCGCGGTAAATGCCATAGCTGACCAGCATGATATCGAAAAAATCAACGAACGAGATATCACGCGCGATGGCAATAATGAGATCGAGAATCTGCTGCAAAAATTTACTCCAGGCCGGTAGTAAGTTTAATCATCAACTCTTTCGCTTTTGCCGAAGGGCGGCACAGCGGTGGGCGGGCAAAATCTTCGATAATTCCGGCATTTGCAAGCGCTGCCTTGGCCGGCAAGGGGTTAGCCTCGATAAACAGACCGCGATGCAGGTCGAGCAGACGATAATGAACCGCCCGGGCTTCGGCCCAGTTACCGGCCAGAGCCGCATCATTGAATTTTTTCATCATAGCCGGTGCAACGTTGGCGGTCACCGAAATGGTGCCAATTCCACCGCAGGCCATAATCGGAAGATTCAAAGCGTCATCGCCCGAGAAAACACCGAATCCGGCAGGCGCCCGGCGAATTATTTCCATGATCTGATCGAGGTTGCCTGAGGCTTCTTTCACTGCAACGATATTTTTTTCGGCGGCAAGATCGATAACCGTGTCGGGAAGAAGATTGCAGCCGGTTCGCCCTGGAACATTATAAAGAACTACAGGCAGCGGAGTCGCGGCAGCAACGGCTTTATAATGTATTTTCAGGCCTTCCTGAGGCGGTTTATTGTAATAGGGAGTAACGACGAGCACGGCATCGGCGCCAAGATCGGCGGCCTTTGCAGTCAACTCGACAACAGTGGCAGTATTGTTGCCACCGGTTCCGAACATTATCGGAACTTTGCCGGCGGTAATACGTCTGACTTCGGTCATCAGAGCCTTCTTTTCGTCGAAACTGAGAGTTACCGATTCACCAGTGGTGCCGCAGATCAGAATGCCGTCCGTGCCGGCCGCCATCTGCATTTTTACCAGCTTTTCAAAAGCCTTGAAGTCAATTTTGCCGTCTTCTGTGAAAGGGGTAATCAGTGCTACCCATGAACCTCTGAGAAAATTCGTGCGCATTTTTGCCCCCGGGTGTTGTTTGTTCTCTGGTATATTAACACCATTGGCAGCAAATTTCACGACAAAAAGAAGGGAAATTTTTGTAATACTGCGCATCGTAAAAATTGACTTTGCCGATATTCAGGTTGTATGTTAAAGCAGCTCATGCAAAACAGCAGCGAAAAATTGCCACAGACCCTGCGGCCACTGGTGTTGTTCTGTCTTCCCGAACAACGCCCGATGTCTGCTGATCTTGTTATTCTCGATCTGCCACCGCTTTTTTCACGGCCTGATTACGCCGTTTCATGGTCGGCACAACAGAACGGCTGGCTAAGAACCCTGGCACGCGAACACCGGGTTTTCTGCCAACCCGACTGCGAAAGCCTGGTTCTGCGCCTCAACAGCTACGACCTGCTTATCGCCAGCCCACTGAGCTTGAACACCCTCGCAAAATTTGCGCTTGGCCTGCGCGATTCATTTCCAGCAGAAATTCTCTGGCAGTTTTCCGCACTCGGTAAACCGATTCTGCTCGACGAAAGCTGCCTGCCCGACGAAAAAACAGCCATGAACCCACATCTGTTCAAAATCTACCGCCGTCACTGGCAGTCGATTACCGGCGGCACCGTCAGCGGTTTTAATTGCGACAACCTTTCAGAAATCGCCACCCGCATGATCAGAGCCAGAGCCTCGGCAGCCCGCCAGGTCGTTCCCGGCAGTCGCGTTTTTATCACCCGCGACGACGTCATCGCTGCCGCCGCCTCACTTGAACCGATGCGACTGCCATACAACGCCATTATCACCGATGCGGCCAGAGAAGAAGCCGAAGCCCGCGGCGTCGTCATCATCCAGGCCTGAAAACAGCACTGCTGGCCCTCTCCCGCAACGCATAAACAAAACCGCAAATTCTGTACATTGCTCTATGGATGTCGCTGTGGTATAATGGCCCACACTTCCCAAACTTGGAGGGTATAATGTCAGGTCACAATAAGTGGGCCAAGGTCAAACACGTTAAGGCCAAAGTAGACGCGATCAGAGGTCGTCAGTTCACCAAGATCATCAAAGAAATCACCATTGCCGCACGCATGGGCGGTGGCGACCCCGGCAGCAACCCCAGGCTGCGCACTGCACTGACTTCTGCCAAAGACTGCAACATGCCGAAAGACAACATCGAGCGCGCCATTAAAAAAGGCACCGGCGAACTCGAAGGCGTTAACTACGAAGAAGTAATGTATGAAGGTTACGCTCCCGGCGGCGTTGCTGTCATGGCCCGATGCCTGACTGACAACACCAACCGCACCGTCTCCGAAGTTAACAAGATCTACAGCAAAAACGGCGGCAACATGGGCGTACCCGGCTGCGTGTCTTTCATGTTTGAAACCAAGGGCTACTTCTACCTTCCCGGCGAAGGTAACCCGGGCAAAACCGAAGACGAAATGATGGAAATCGTTCTCGAAGCCGGCGCCGAAGACCTCAAGACCATCGAAGACGGTTTCGAAATCTACAGCGCCCCCTCAGAATTCTTCGCCGTCCGCCAGGTTCTCGACGAAAAGGGCCTGAAGGTCGAAGAAGCCAAGGTAATGTCTGTTCCGAAAACCACCGTTAAAGTTACCGGTGCCGATGTCGCCAGAGTTCTCAAGCTTGTTGACGCTCTCGAAGAACATGACGACGTCCAGGACGTCTATTACAATTACGAAATTTCTGACGAAGACATGGAAATGGCTCTCAGCGCCAGCTGATCAGCCCCAGGTCCCGTATGAACAGGCTGCACCATGCCGGATGCAGCGGCAACACAAGCCAGCAGCCGGCCTGGTGCAGCTCATTTTTTAAGCAGGAAACCTCATGATTGATTTTGTTACCGGCATTCTCCACAGCAAACAACCACACCGGGTCGTTATCGACCAGCGCGGCATCGGCCTCGAAATTCTTGTGCCCTTCTCTACCAGCCGTCAGCTCCCGGAAAAGGGCCTGCAGGTCAATCTGCTCTGCCATCTTCACTGGCGCGAAGAAGGTCCACAGCTTTTCGGCTTCGCCAGCGAAGATGAACGGCAGCTGTTCAGAGTTCTCAATCAGGTTAACAAGGTCGGCCCGAAACTGGCCCTGAATATCATGTCTGCCACGACTCCAGAAGCCCTGGCCACAATGATTCTGAGTGAAGATCAGGCCCGGCTCACTTCTCTGAAGGGCGTTGGTCCCAAACTCGCCTCGCGCCTGATAGTCGAATTGAAAGAAACCATAGCCAAACTCGGCATCGGTGCTGTTACCCCGGCGGCCGAAAAAGAAGCCGGCACCGGCATTCCGTTTGAAGCCGACGTGCGCGAAGCACTTGAAAACCTCGGCTACACCGGCAAGGAAATCACCCAGTGCTTCAAAAAGCTTGGCCGCGATTTTGCGCCGGATGCCACAATCGAAGACATCATCGAGAAGGTTCTGCGCGCCTTCAGTTGATACAGCAAATAGCCCGCACCCGACAGCAATTCTCGGTGAGTTTTGTAACTAGTATCAAAAGCCACTTGTGTTTAACAGGTTATCTTTTAAAAGGGGCAGCTTCGGCCTATCAGCCGGGTTGCTTTTTCTCCAGCGATTCGCTTCGCTCACAAGCTTCCGAAAAAGCAATCCCGTCTTCTCGCCTCGCAATTTTATTATAGAAATTTATAGCTTTGACCGAGCATTATTGCTTACCCGACTATTCACTGTTCACGGAGTAGGCTTTTCTGATATCATGGGCGGGTACAATTCAATTTGAAATGCTGAAGTGAAGAATATGCGAAAGAAAAATCTGCGCGACGAAGTCGACGAATTAATCTCTGAAGACAATCTTGCCGAAGAAGGCGAAGAGGGTTCAATTCTGGCACGCACGCCGCTTCCCGGCGATGAAGAAATTCTGCTGCCGAGTCTGCGCCCCCGCAAATTTAACGAATTCATCGGCCAGTCGGCAATCGTCGACAAATTGCGCGTCTTTATCGCCGCCGCCAGAGAACGCGGTGAACCACTCGATCACACCCTGCTGCTTGGACCGCCAGGGCTTGGCAAGACGACTCTTGCCAACGTCATTGCCGCTGAGATGGGTGTGCAGATTCGTATCACTTCCGGTCCGGTTCTCAACCGTGCCGGTGATGTCGCAGCTCTGCTGACCGGGCTGCGCCAGGGCGACGTTCTTTTTATCGACGAAATTCACCGCCTCAGCAAAAACGTTGAAGAAGTGCTCTACCCGGCCATGGAAGACTACCACTTCGACGTGCTGATCGGTAAAGGGCCGACCGCCAGAAGTCTGCGTATGAAGGTGCAGCCGTTTACCCTGGTCGGGGCCACCACCCGCGAAGGCGATGTCTCGGCACCGCTGCGCACCAGATTTGGTGTGGTTTCGCGCATCGATTACTATACCAACGAAGAACTCACGCGACTGATTGAATCGGTTGCCGCAAAGCTGCAATACCCGGTCACTCCTGAAGCGGCCCACGAAATTGCCCGCCGCGCCCGCGGCACCCCGCGCGTTGCCATACGTATGTTCAAACGCATGCGTGATGTGGCACAGGTTAACAGGTGCAACTCAGTCGATCTGCCAACCGTCGAGACCGGCATGCAGATGCTGCAGGTCGATCGCATGGGCCTCGATTACATCGACCGCAAAATTCTCGACATTCTGCTGCGTCGCTTCGACGGCGGCCCCGTCAGTCTCGACACCCTCGCGGTCTCGGTTGGCGAAGAAGCCGACACCATTTATGACGTCTACGAAAGCTTTCTGATTCAGATCGGGTTCATTGCCAGAACCAGCCGCGGCCGCATTGCAACCCGCGCCGCCTGGGAATACCTCGGCATGCGCCCGCCAGAACCGGCAGTCACCCAGAACCAGCTGCGGTTCGACGAATAAGCACTGCCAGCAATTTCAAACAAGAGAGAAACCGCCGTGAATATCGACGTGGAAACCCGACAAAACTCTGATGCCGGCCTGACGCCGTTGATGCAGCAATATAAAGACATCAAGACAGAAAACCCTAATGCGGTGTTGCTTTTCCGTTGTGGTGATTTCTACGAAACCTTTTTTGAAGATGCGGTTCTCGTCGCCCAGGAACTGCAGATAACCCTGACCGCCCGCGGCAAGAGCAGCGGCAACCCGGTGCCGCTCGCCGGGGTGCCTTATCACAGTATTGACGGCTACATCGCCAAGCTTGTGCATCGCGGCTACACGGTCGCGATCTGCGAGCAGGTCGAAGACCCCAAAAAGGCCAAAGGCCTGGTAAAACGCGAAGTCGTCAGAATCATCACGCCCGGCACCGTTTCTGACCCGACGATGCTCGAAGAAAACACCAACAACTACCTTGCCGCCTTCGGTCGCAGCAACGACCGTTTCTGCCTCGCCGCCGTCGAACTGAGCACCGGCGAAGTAATCATTACCAGCGGTGACCAGGTCGAAATGAGCATGCTGCCGGAAGAATTCACCCGCCTGATGCCGCGAGAAATTCTCTGCCTAAGCGATTCTGCCGGTGCCCTGCCCTCGCCTGCCCCCTGGCAGCATCTGAAAGCCGAGATTCACCCGACGCGCATCAGCGAAAATGAAGCGGTTGAAGCCCTGTGCAATCTTTACCCCTCAGAACACAAGGCGAGATTTCTCGCTCTGCCTGCACTTTCGCTCAAAACTCTCGGAATCCTCGCCGACCATCTTCTCGATACGCAGCGCTGCTCTCTCAGCCATCTCGGCCTGCCCCGCGACTACCGCCTCGGCGACGGCATGGTGCTCGATGAAGCGACGCTCGGCAATCTCGAACTGCTGCCAAATGGCCGCAACCAGAACATCGGCGGCACTCTTTTCGATGTTTTGAACCGCACCCGCACAAGCATGGGGGCCCGCATGCTGAAAAAATGGCTGCTCAAGCCCCTGATCGACCCGACTGCCATCAACCGGCGCCTCGACATGGTTGAAAAATTCGTCGGTGATGCCCTGCTGCTTGCCGAAACGCGCGAACTGCTCAAAGGCATCCCTGATCTCGAAAGAACCCTGAGTAAAATTTCGCTCGGCAGCCGCAACCCGCGTGACCTTCAGGCTCTCAGTCTTGGCCTGAGCCGGGTTCCGGCGATCGTCGAACTGCTGCAGCAGCATGATCTAGAACAGATGGCCGCAGGCTTCAAACCCCTGCAGGAACTCACAACCCTCATCGACTCACACCTGCTTGACGAACTGCCGGCAGTGCTGACCGATGGCGGTGTCATCAGAAGCGGCATCAATGCCGAACTCGATGAATTGCGCGGCCTGCTTCGCGATGGTGACGAATGGCTGCGCCGTTACGAAGAAACCGAACGACAGCGCACCGGCATCAAAACCCTCAAAGTGCGCAAAAACAGCGTCTTCGGCTTTTTCATCGAAATTTCGAAAAGCCTCGCCGATCAGGCACCCGAAAACTATGTGCGCAAGCAGACTCTGACGACCGGTGAGCGTTTCATTACCGCCGAACTGAAAGACTACGAAAACAAGGTTTTCACCGCCAGCGAAAAATCGACCGGCATCGAAAAAGATATTTATGAAGGCCTGGTTAAACGGGCATTAGAAGATATTCCGGCCATCAAGGAAAACGCGACAGCACTCGCTTCGGCTGACGTAATAAGCTCTCTGGCGCAGTTGGCAAGCGAAACCCGCTGCTGCCGCCCGGTTGTCGACAGCGAAAACCGCATCAACATCATTGCCGGCCGCCACCCGGTCGTCGAAAAATTTCTCGACAGTGGTGAATTCCACCCGAACGATCTGCGACTCGACGGCGAACGCCGCCAGGCCATCATTACCGGCCCCAATATGGCAGGTAAATCAACCTATCTGCGACAGGCGGCTCTGATTGTGCTGATGGCGCAGGTTGGCTCGTTCGTTCCGGCAGAAAAGGCCGAAATTGGTGTGGTCGACCGAATTTTTACCAGAGTCGGGGCTTCTGACAATCTGGTGCGCGGCCAGTCAACCTTCATGGTCGAAATGATGGAAGCTTCGGCGATTCTCAAAAGCGCTTCCGAAAGAAGTCTGCTGATCCTTGACGAAATCGGGCGCGGCACTTCGACGTTCGACGGCCTGTCGCTGGCCTGGTCGATTTTAGAGCATATCAACCTGAGTATTGGCGCGAGAACGCTTTTTGCAACACACTACCACGAACTCACCGACCTCGACACGGTTCACAAAGGGGTTTTCAACCTCAATGTCGGGGTCAGCCACGACGAAAAGACCGGCGACATGGTTTTCCTGCACGCTATCCACGAAGGCCCGGCCAGCAAGTCATACGGTATCGAAGTCGCGCGCCTCGCCGGACTGCCGGCCAATGTTATCGAACGCGCCCGTGAAATTCTTTTCGAACTCGAAAAAACCGAACAGGAAGAACTCGACCGGGTCACCCGCTCACTGAGAACCTCGCCCGGGGCTCACAAACCGCAGCAGTTGAGCCTGTTCGCACCTGGCAACGAGATTATCGAGGCGGTTGCCCGCGTCGATGTCAATAATATTACGCCTCTCGAAGCTCTCAACATTCTCAGCCGCCTCAAGGAAATGTCGAATGGGTGATGATTACTGGGCACCAGTTTTTGCTAAACTGCTTGAAGACCTGAGTTTTCTCAGGCTTCTCTGCCACGACACTGCCGATGCCGACCTTCTCAACTGGGTGCTGCCGAACAAACCACTGGCAGTGCGTTGCGCGAAATTTATCCGTCGGCACAAGATCGTCGACCGCTCGTCGCTGATCAACGAAGTCATGGACTTTGCTGAAGACGACCAGGCTTTACGCAAAATCATTCTTTTCACCTGGGTTGAGAAGAACCCGAAAACCATGGGTTTTGTCAGTGTCGCCGCCACCCCCGAAAACATTGCCCGGCTTGAATCGGGCTCATACGGCAAACCAGGTAAAATAAGAATTCTGGCAAAAATCGACCCGCGCAACGGCGCCGAACGCATTTATCAGCAGTATTTCGAAAAGAACCCGATCAAACCTTCTGAAGCTGAAATCGCAAACAACACTGCAGCAACGACAGCGCCGCCCGATAAAGATTTTGAGACAAAACTGCGTGACATGACCGAAATGGCAACCAGAGCGGTCAAACGCAGCCGCGAGCTTGAAGGGGCTCTTGAAACCGTTAAAAACGACAATCGCCAGCTGAAAAAAGATCTTGAAGCCCGGGAAAAAGAAGTAACCGACCTTAACCGCAAACTCGAGAGCAGTTCCGTCGCAGCAAAATCGTCGGCAACTCTGGTCGAGACTCTTGAAAAACAGCTGCAACAGGCAAAATTGCGTCTATCAGAGGTCGAAAAAGACCATAACCGGCAGGCGACTTTGCCTGTCAGGCAGGCAACCCCTGAAGAAATGCAGCAGTTACACGGAAAATGTGAAGAACTGCAGAATCAGATCGAAAAACTACAAAAGGCTCTACAGAACCGTGAAAACACGATAGCCCGCCTCGAAAGCGAAAAAGCAGAAATACAGAAACGCCTGCGCGGTGAAGAAGAGCTGCAAAAACGGGTTGAAAAGCTGCAGACTGACCTGAAGACAGTCACAGTCAGCAGCTCCGGCGAAGAAAAAATCGTGGCCGGGCAGCTTGTGACGCGTGTTACCACCGGCAAAAAACATGCGTGGCTCTTTGTTTCTTTGACCGGCAATACTTTTGAGATTGCAGAAGAAATCGTGAAAAACTCAGGGATCATCGCCGAAGAACTGTCTCTGCTGGCACTGCGACCAGACAATCAGCCAGTCAGTATCACCTCGCTCGAAAGCGAAAATCGCCGCGAAATTTTTGGTTTTATCCGCCGAGAATCTGACCAGAACTGGCTGATCTCCGACGAAGAAGAGCGTCTGCAGGTTTTTGCACCAGTGAGTGCCGAGCATCTTGAAAAACCGGTTAAAGCCTTTTTTCTCGGCGAAACTTCGCTGCGCGAAGCCGGAATTTATCATTTTGAACCTCTGAAACTGGGCGAAGAAAAAACTTTCGAGATCACAGAGGCAACAGCCTCCACTCTGAAGAAATACTTCGCGGCCGATATTTTCGACTTTGACCGTTTCTGTAGTGAGCTTGGCAGACTGAATGTCAATTTCAAGCTCGAAAA
>DAOQWI010000054.1:0-6688 GCA_035342015.1 Candidatus Ozemibacteraceae bacterium
GCGGCAGAATTTCGGGGTAATACTGTTCGGCGAATTTAACCCAGGCCGGGCAACAGGAAGTGAACTGCGGCAGTTTTTCGCCCTTCGTGAAACGTTCGAGGAATTCGGTGCCTTCTTCCATGACCGTCAGGTCAGCTGAGAAAGAGGTGTCGAACACCTTGCCGAAGCCCATTTTCTTGAGAGCGGCGGTGATCTTGCCGGTAACGATATCGCCGGAAGTCATGCCGAACTGTTCGCCGAGCGCAACACGAACCGCCGGAGCGATCTGGGCGACGACGACCTTTTCGGGGTTGTCGAGAGCGGCAAATACCTTGTCGACATCCTGTTTGACCGTAATTGCACCGACCGGGCAGACGGCGGCGCACTGACCGCAGTTGACGCATTCGACCTTCGCCAGATCCTTATTGAAAGCCGGAGTCACGACGGTGTGCTTGCCGCGATGGGCAAAGTCGATGGCGCCGATGCTCTGAATTTCGCGGCAGTATCTGACGCAGTCGCCGCAGAGAACGCATTTGTTGGGGTCGCGCACCAGCGAATCAGAAGAGAGATCGACCGGGTGATCGAGTTTGGCTTTTTTGAAGCGCACTTCGGTGATGCCAAGCTTGCGGGCCAGTTCTTCAAGTTTGCACTTGCTGCTCTGCGGGCAGGTCGGGCATTCAACCCGGTGATTGGCAAGCAGCAGCTCGACCGAAATCTTGCGGATTTCGCGGATCTCTTCGGTGGCGGTCTTAACTTTCATGCCCGGTTCAGGCTTGATCGAGCACGAAGCATTGAGGCCGCGGCCTTCTATATCGACGAGACACAGGCGGCAGGCGCCGTAAATGCTGAGTTCTGAATGATAGCAGAAAGTCGGAATCTCGATGCCGGACTTTCTGATGAGTTCGAGAAGATTGCGTTCGCCTTCGATAGCGACGTTCTGACCGTTGATCTGAACAAAACCCTTATCGTTGTTAGACATAGCTCACACCCCTGTAATAGCGTTGAATTTGCAGGCGGCCGCACAGGCACCGCATTTGATGCAGATTTCGGCATCGATAACGTGAGGTTTCTTGACTTCGCCCTTGATGGCGCCGACCGGGCACTTTCTGGCGCAGAGAGTGCAGCCTTTGCAGAGTTCGGCGTGAATTTCCGGGTTGGCAAGGGCTTTGCACTGACCGGCCGGGCACTTCTTCTGGAAAACATGCGCTTCATACTCATGTCTGAAATAGCGCAGCGTCGAAAGAACCGGACTCGGCGCAGTTTTGCCCAGACCGCAGAGGGAAGCTTTGGCGACGGCTCTGGCAAGCTTTTCGAGGTTTACCAGTGTACTTTCGTCGGCATCACCGCGCATGATGTCGTCGAGCATGCTCAGCATCTGGCGAGTACCTTCGCGGCAGAGAACGCATTTTCCGCACGATTCGTTCTGGGTGAACTGCATGAAGAAGCGTGCTACCGAAACCATGCAGGTGGTTTTGTTCATGACGACCAGGCCGCCTGAGCCGACCATGGCGCCCTTATCTTTGAGAGAGTCGAAATCGACGGGCAGATCGAGGTGCTCGGCAGTCAGACAGCCGCCTGACGGGCCACCGATCTGCACAGCTTTGAAACCGTCGGGCATCGGTTTGCCGCGGTCATCGGTAATGCCGCCGCCGATGTTGAAGATGATCTCGCGCAGGGTGGTTCCGAACGGAACTTCAATCAGACCGGTATTGGCAACATGACCGGTGAGCGCGAAGGTCTTGGTGCCCGGTGATTTTTCGGTGCCCTGTTCTCTGAACCATTTTGCGCCGTTTCTGATGATCAGCGGCACACAGGCGAGGGTTTCGACGTTGTTGATGACGGTCGGTTTGCCGAACAGGCCACTTTCAGCCGGGAACGGTGGTTTCGGGGTCGGCATGCCGCGCTTGCCTTCTACTGAAGCGATCAGGGCGGTTTCTTCGCCGCAGACAAACGCGCCAGCGCCTTCCATGACGTTCATGTCGAATTCAAATTCGGTGCCGAAGATGTTTTTGCCGAGAACGCCGAGTTTGCGGGCGTCTTCGATGGCTTTGCGCATGCGTTTGACTGCGAGCGGGTATTCGGCGCGGCAGTAGATGACGCCTTCATTGGCTTCGATAGCGCGGGCGGCAATCATCATGCCTTCGATTATCGAATGTGGGTTGCCTTCCATGACGCTTCTGTCCATGAATGCACCCGGATCGCCTTCGTCGGCGTTGCAGATGACGTATTTTTTCGGGTTTTTGTGAACCAGGGTCAGCTGCCATTTTTTACCGGTCGGGAAACCGCCGCCGCCACGACCGCGCAGGCCGGAATGCAGAATTTCTTCGCAGACGGTTTCCGGCTTCATATTGGTGATGGCGTTTTTGGCACCTTCATAGCCGCCGTGTGAGATGTATTCGTTGATATCTTCGGGGCAGATGTGGCCGCATTCTTTGAGAACGGTGCGTTTCTGGCGTTTGTAGAAGGTAATGTCGTCGCTGCCTTTTGAATGTTTGCCGGTCGCCGGTTCAACGAACAGCAGGCGGTCGACGAGTTCACCATTTTTGAGGGTTTTTTCAACGATTTCGTCGGCATCAGCAGCTTTAACGCGAGTGTAGAGAATATTTTCGGGCAGGATGGTAACGAGCGGGCCCATCTGGCAGAAGCCGTGGCAGCCGCTTTTCGAGACGCGAATGTCGCCTTTGCCTTCTTCGTGTGCTTCAACTCTAACTTTGAGACCAGATTCGGTGATTTTTTTCACAAGGGCGTCGATGAGGGGCAGGGCGCCATTAGCGACACAGGCGGTACCGGCACAGACGATGACACGCCTTTCCTCAGCGTTGGCTTGGTATTCAGAAGCGATTTTCTTGAGATCGATGTTGTGGCCGCTCATTTGGCTTCCTCCCGGGCGATGATATTGTCGAGCAGGGCGATGGTTGATTCAGGAGTCATCAGGCCATGAACTTCTTCATTGATGACGAGGACCGGTGCAAGACCGCAGGCGCCGAGGCACGAAACGGTTTCGACGGTGAACAGCATGTCGGGGGTGGTCATCTTGTCTTCAGTCAGTTTCAGCCTCTTCATCAGAGCTTCAAGTATCGGAATCGACTTTTTAACGTGGCAGGCGGTGCCGTCGCAAACTTTGATAAGATACTTTCCCTTGGGGGTGAGTGCGAAGTGTGAATAGAAAGTGGCAACACCATAAACCTGAGCAGAGGGAATGCCGAGCGAAGTGGCAACGTAATACATTACGTCTTCGGGAAGGTAGCGATACTCTTCCTGGACTGCCTGCAGAATCGGAACGAGCTTCGAACTGTCGTTGTTGTAGCGTTCGATGATTTCGCAGACTTTTTCGAACTTTCTCATCATGGTGTCTGTCTGGCCGGTCATTTGACGACCTCCTGTCTGAATTTTCCTGACTGCATCAGCAGTTGCAGTTTCTTTGAAAGAACGGCAAGGCCGGCGGCGAGGTTTTCATTCTGAATGATTACCCCTTCCGGGACCTTGATTGCTGCCGGGGCGAAGTTCCAGATGCCGCGGATACCGCCTTCGATCATCTGATCAGCGACTTCCTGGGCGGCATTTTCTGAGGTGGCGATCACGCCGATTTTGATCTTCATGCGTGAGCAGAGGTTGGGAAGCTTCTCGATGGGCAGAACCTTAACGTCGCAGAATGACTTGCCGACAATAGCCGGGTCTTTGTCGAAAGCGGCGACGATTTTAAAACCATAGCGTTTGAAACCTTCGTATTTGAGCAGTGCTTTGCCGATATTGCCGACGCCGACGAGAAAAGCCTCGTCGATGCGGTTCCAGCCGAAGAAATCTTCGAGACTGTTAAGAAGGGTTTCTATCTGATAACCGACCTTGGGCATACCTCTGATACCGGTGTAAGCCAGGTCTTTGCGAATCTGTGGCGGGTCGAGATTGAGATCATTACCGATATGGGTGCAGGAAATGGCTTCGCGGCCTGTTGCCAGCACGGTTTTGAGGTAGTGATAATAAAGCGGCAGCCTTCTCAGGGTAGGCTCTGGAACATGTACAATCTGTTTGTTCATTTTTTTACATCTCCGCTTCGCGGTCTTGAATCTCGCCCCCGGGCTTTCGTCTGCTTCTGTCGATGCCTGTTCGCCTTCCGGTTTCTCAGAACTCACATCAGCAGCGGTTTTTTACCCGATCAATCAGCCTGTTTTGTTATCGATATTTTTTTATCGATAAAAATTTCCTGATTACATCTTTAATATAAAAGATATCGGCAAATCCGTCAACAAGTTTTGTGAAATTTTTCTTTTTCTTTTTGAGTTGTTTTCAGAAGCGGATTTAAGCTGCTTTTTGCTCCGCGGTAAACCATGTCTGGCTGCCAGGGCTTAAAATTTATAAAAAAACAAGCCGGGCTGGCGAACCAGACCGGCTTTGTGCAGGGATCAAGAATGAGAAAGTATTAAAAAAAACTATTTTGCGCTTTCGGGAAACAGCGAATCGAGCACGACCAGCGAACTGGCCATCTGCAGATAGATGATGTCGGCCGGTTCTATGTCTTTGCTGGCGCGCAGTTCAGGCTTGAAAAACTGACATTTGGCGGGCAGTTCGACGAGCAGTGGTTCATGTTCGGGTTTGAGCACCTGAAAGCCGGGGCCCATGACCGGGTCGCAGCCGGCCTTCTGCAGCTCAAAGCCGCTTTTTGCGAACATTGTGCCGATCAGATTGAAATGATATTGCGGCAACGGCTTTTTCAGCATTAAACTGGCGGTTTCTTTTGGCTTTGCGACTGCCGGTTCAGGCAATATGCAGACAAGATGAGGTTTGATCTGCCTGATGGTCTGACGAAAGGCGGTCATGCCGGCATTGTCGGCCGGATCGAGCTCAGGGGCGAAATGCCAGGTGACCGGCATATGTCTGAAATTGCAGGTGCCACGCTGCAGCAGATTGACGAGACAGACCATGCCGGTGCCGGCTGCGGTTTCTTTGGTTACAGACCCGGCGATGAGAAAGTCGATTGTGCCGTCGCCAAAAGAGTATGTCTGCCCGTTGCGCGTGAACCTGTTGTCGAAGGTGATGGTGCGTTCGAAGTAATCTTTAACCTCGATGCGCGACAGGCGCCTTTCGACGTCGACAGTTTCGTTGAGTAGATCATAAAGTGCGGCTTCAATCATTTTCTGTTTTCCTTTCTCTGTTTCATCTGTCGCAATTATACAACTGCCAGACAAATTTTGTCGTCTCAACATTAATTTCGTTCGGGCACTTGTACCAGAAGCGATTTTCGTTTATAAAGAGAGGGCTTTAGAGAGAATCGAATCAATTAAAAATGCTGTGAGGTGAACATGTCTAAACCATCTGCCGGGCTTAATCTAATTCAGACTGAACGCGCCATTCTCGACCTGAAAAGGCATTTCGAAGACATGTTGACCAGCGGCATGCGCTTACATCGCGTTTCAGCTCCGATGTTCGTCGCTGCCGATTCCGGTCTGCAGGACAACCTCAACGGCACCGAACGCCCGGTTGGTTTCAGCGTTCCGGCGATTGGCGATACCCGCTTCGAAATCGTACATTCGCTTGCGAAATGGAAACGCATGGCTCTGGCCAGATACGGTATTCCGGAAGGTGAAGGCCTTTATACCGACATGAACGCCCTGCGGCCTGATGAACCAAGCATCACCACCTCGATTCACTCGGTCTACGTCGACCAGTGGGACTGGGAACGCGTCATGACGCCGGATCAGCGCCACCTCGGCTTTCTCAAATCAACGGTCGAAACGATTTATAACGCCATTCTGTCAACTGAACATCATATCTGCAGCCGCTACGGCCTGAAAAAGTTTCTGCCCGAAAAGATTCACTTTCTGCACAGCGAAGAGCTGCTCGAAAAATATCCGAAGCTGACCGCAAAAGAGCGCGAACACGCTATCTGCAAAGAACTTGGCGCCGTGTTTCTCATCGGTATCGGCGGCCCGCTGCAGGACGGCAAAATCCACGACGGGCGCGCCCCCGACTACGATGACTGGACAACCGAAACCGCTCCTGGCCGGCGTGGCCTGAATGGTGATATACTGGTATTCAACCCGGTTCTGAACACCTCTTTCGAACTGTCGTCGATGGGCATCAGAGTCAGCCCCGAAGTGCTCAGAAATCAGCTGAAAGTAAGAGGCTGTGAAGAACGGGCCAGACTGCCGTGGCATCAGATGCTGCTGAATAACAAAATGCCGCAGACGATCGGTGGTGGTATCGGCCAGTCGCGCCTGAGCATGCTGCTGCTGCAGAAACGCCATATCGGCGAAGTTCAGGTCAGTGTCTGGCCCGACGAAGTTCTGGCGAGATGCGAAAGCGAAGGTCTGCAGATTCTCTGAGCGCAAGATGTCGAACAGGTTACCGGTTGATGCCCCGGCTCTGTGCCACATATAAATCTGCAGTTCGTTCGTCATCCCGCGAAGGCGGGAATCTTATTGTAAACATCCTGGATCTTCGCTTTTATCCATCAGGGGCGAAAATGCCGGGATGACAGGTGGAAAAAGCGTTGTGTGGCTGTGTTGTCGGTCGTGACAAGGAAGCAGGGTGGTGAAACAAAAATGAAAAGGGTGGCAATTCATAGAAAATCAGGGTTCAGAGACCCTGCCTTTCTGTTCGCCGCGCTGATCATCTATTTCGGCGTGATGCCGACCCGGGCATACGCTTATCTCGACCCGGGCACCGGCAGCTTTATCTTTCAGATCCTCGTTGGCGCAATTGTGGGCGGCAT
>DAOQWI010000054.1:6788-17573 GCA_035342015.1 Candidatus Ozemibacteraceae bacterium
GGTCTTCGGGCGCCGCCACTGATGATAAAACCGCCGTCAATAATCAGGCCGCCGGCGGCAATCAACCTGACTCCAGCCAGGAAAAGCAGTCGTGACCCACGAACGTATTGCCGCATCGTTTCGCGACCCCTGTGGCTTTGTTTTCTGGCGCGACGGGCAGGTTTTGCGGCAGATTAACCGGGCCGGGCTCGACGACTACCGACATTTGATGCAGTCAGGTCTTTACGAGGCACTTACCGGCTCAAAGCTTCTGGTAACGCACGCTGAAATTGACACAAAGGCGACAGATGCCGAAAATACTGCGAATGGCGGCCCGGCGAAACTGCTCAGACCTGAACAGCTTCAATTCATATCTTACCCATGGGAATGGTGTTTCAGTCAGCTTAAAGATGCGGCTCTGGCTACTCTGGCGATTCAAAAAGCCGCAATCAGCCATGGAATGACGCTTAAAGACAGCAGCGCTTTCAATATTCAGTTCATCGATTCCCGGCCGGTTTTAATCGATACGCTCTCATTTACCCGATATCAGGAAGGCTCGCCCTGGGTCGCCTACCGCCAGTTCTGCCAGCACTTTCTCGCACCTCTGGCTCTGATGAGCCGGGTCGATGTCAGGCTGCTGCAGCTGTTCAGAGTTCATCTCGATGGCCTGCCGCTCGACCTGACCAGTCGCCTTCTTCCACTGACAACCTGGTTTCGTTTCGGGCTGCTGACTCATATTCATCTGCACGCCCGCAGTCAGGCCTATTATGCTGATAAGTCCGCTTCGACGGTCTCTCACCCCGGTGGCCTGTCGAAAAATGGCATGCTCGGGCTGATCGATTCGCTCGAAAATACGGTAAAAGCCTTGAATATGCCGTCACAACGCACCGAATGGGGCGACTATTATTCTGACACCAACTATTCTGACCCGGCGTTGATGCACAAAAAAGAGCTGGTCGATGCATTTCTTGCCCGATCAGAGGCTCGTGGCCCGGTCTGGGATCTGGGCGCCAACACCGGCTTCTTCAGTCGTCTGGCCAGTGCTCGCGGCTTGAACACCATTGCCTTCGATATCGACCCGGTTGCCGTCGATAAAAATTACCGGCAGTGCCGACAGAACGAAGAAAAATTCCTGCTGCCGCTGTTGCTTGACCTGACAAACCCGGCCCCGGCCCTCGGCTGGGAAAACCGCGAGCGCATGTCTCTCGCCGAGCGTGGCCCGGCCGACCTGATCATGGCTCTGGCGCTTGTTCACCACCTCGCCATCAGCAACAATCTGCCGCTCGAAATGATCGCCGCTTTTCTGGCGCGCAACTGCCGCAAATTGATAATTGAATTCGTTCCGAAATCTGATTCGCAGGTGCAGCGTCTGCTGGCTTCAAGAGCGGATATATTTTCTGACTACACTCAAACAGGCTTTGAACAGGCATTTTCGCGCGAATTCCGCATTCTGGCGACTGAAAAGGTCAGAGAATCAGAACGGGTTCTCTACCTTATGGAAAAGGCGTAAGGATGAAAGCTTCGCAGTATTTTCACCCCCTGTTTTTTTCGGTATATCCGGTTCTTTATCTTTATGCCCGCCATCAGGGAACCATAAATCCAGCCGATACTGTTTTGCCGCTGCTTGTCTGCTTCTTTTCGGCCGTCGCCGCGTTGCTGTTCTTCAGGCTGTTGAGCAGAGACGGTATTAAAGCTTCGTTGTCGGTAACTGTGCTGTGTTTTGCCATGTTTTCCTTCGGTTCCTTTGATTCACTATTTTTCGGATCGGGTGGGTTTGATTCGAGCAGAACTTTCTGGTTTCCTTTGGTCTGGCTCATTGGCAATTTTGTCGCAATTGCACTGATCATGAAAAGCCGCGGTGACAACACTAAGGCGAACAGTTTTCTCAACTTTATGGCGCTGGCGATGATGATTATGTCTGCAGGCGGAATCCTTTATACGGCAATATTTACTGAATCTGCGGTCAGGCCGGTTGTTTCGCTGCAAAGTGGGCCAGAAAATATTTCAGACGAAGAAAAGCGGAAGCTGCCTGATGTTTTTTATCTGATTCTCGATGGTTATGCCCGTCAGGATACTCTTCAGCGTCTATATGGCTTTGATAATTCAGAGTTTATGAGCTTCCTTTCGCAATCAGGATTCTTTATTGCATCACAGTCTTATGCGAATTATCCGCAGACGTATCTTTCTCTGGCCAGCAGTCTGAATTTTACCTATCTTGACTCTCTTGCTGATCAGTTTTCAGATACAAATTCAGTTCAACCTCTGGTAGAAATGATTCAGAACAATCGTTTGTTCGAAATCCTTAAAAAATGGGGTTACAGAACGGTTGCCTTTTCAAGTGGCTACTCAGGCACCGAAATCAGAAATGCCGATGCTTATATATCACGCAGTATTCTTGGTCGTGAGTTTCTCGATACTTTGATAAACATGACTTTTCTGGTGGCTCTTAAACTGCCATTTTTTGATCTGTCGGTTTCTCAGGCCGATATTCACCGCGAAAGAATCCAGAAGACACTGCAGGAAATTCCCGAGCTTGATTTTTCAGAGCCTGCCTGCGTCTTTGCCCACATTATCTGCCCGCATCCGCCGTTTGTTTTTGCGGCAGACGGAAAACCACTCGATCAGACTGAAAGATTTACACTGTTCGACGGCAACGACTGGGGCAGCGACAAGGAAGCATACCGAAAACTTTACGCAGGTCAGCTTTTATATCTTAACCGGCTGGTAAAAAAGGCTGTTGAGAATATTCTTAACCGTACCGGGCGGCCAAAGATCATTGTCATTCAGGCAGATCACGGCCCCGGGTCAAAACTTGACTGGCGGAATATCGGCAGTACCGACCTGAAAGAACGGTTTGGCATATTGAATGCCATATATTTCAGCGATGGCGATTATTCGCGCCTTTACCCCGAAATCACACCGATAAACACCTTTCGTCGGGTTGTGAACCGCGTAACTGGTGAAAAGCTTGATTCGTTGCCAGACCGCAGCTTTTTTGCGCCATGGATCGGGCGCTATCGCCTTGTTGAGATTACTGAAAAATTGCACTGATACAAATCCCGGGCGGCTGTGACAAAAATATTAAGTGTGGTAGAATCGCACTATTAACCACAGGAGAAACATTTTGCAACAGTTGTCAGACATCAGCCGCAGATTGAGAAGCCTTCAGGAAACCGCCACATCGGAAGAAACGCCTCTGAAGGCAAAAATTCTGCTGGTTCTTGCCATAGTTTATTTTCTGTCGCCGATTGACCTGATTCCTGATTTTATACCGGTTATCGGTTATCTCGATGATCTGGTCATTGTGCCGACACTCATCTGGCTTGCTTTCAGAGAAATTGAAAAGAACGCCGCAGAAAAGCGCGTCGCAGCTCTGCGCTCTTCTGCGGTTGGCTTGAATGAACCAGAGCAGTGCGAGGTCATGAAATGAGTTCCGGCAAGGTTATTCTTTGCGACCTCGGCGGGGTTCTTATAGATCTGCACTGGGTTGAGCACGCCAGAGGCCTGTTTGGAAAGGATATGGCTGCTGATGAGCTCAAGGCGAGATGGCTGTCTCTCGGGTCGGTGCGGGAATTCGAAGCCGGCAATATCGATTTTCAGGCTTTTTATGAACTTTTCTGCAGCGAAACTAGTGCCAAAGTCGCATTTGATAAATTTAAAAGCGAATTTGTCGGCATTATTGGCCCGGTTAAACCTGGCTGCTATGAGATTCTCGACCGTCTTGCCGGTTTTGGTCGTCTGGCCATGCTGTCTAATACCAACTACCTGCATGTTGAGCATCTGAAGCGGGTAAGCAAAATTTTTGCCCCATTTGCCGATCTCTTTTTTTCTTATGAACTTCGCATGGTCAAGCCTGATCGCGGGATTTTCGCTGCGGTTGCCGATCGGCTCGGTTGTGCCGCTTCCGATATTCTGTTTTTCGACGACAGTCAGACCAATATAGATGCGGCCACAAGCTTCGGAATGAATGGGTTTAGAGTCGATTCACCTCAGGAAATCGCAAAAATTGTCGATGCGCGCTTAAAAAGCGGCATGCTATAATCAGCGAAAATTTACAACGACCGGAGTAATAACGTGAAACTGTCATCAAATCAGAGAAAACACCTTGAAGCACTTGCCAATCCGCTCGATGCCGTAATCAGAATCGGTAAGCAGGGTCTTGAGGCAAAAATTGTCAGCAGTGTCATCGAGGCTTTCAATTCTCATGAACTCATCAAGATCAAGCTTCTTGATACTTCTCCGGTCGAGGTCGAAGAAGTTGTTGACGAAATTCTTGACGCTACCGACGCCGTTCTTGTACGAACTATCGGTCGGGTTATCATTCTTTATCGGCCTTTTACCGATAAACCACGCAAAATTGAGTTGCCTGCAAGTCGCTAAAATTTTATGACACACGGGCATTTTTCCCTTATAATGAAATTAGAGATAGAAAAAATCAGAGAAGAGAACTGGTTAGTTATCAAGAGAGGGGGCCGCTTATACGGGGCCCGGATTTATGCAGAGGCAGAATTCCATACAGTCGGCGTCTGTCAGCAGCGGAAACGAGAAAAGTTTCCGCTCTGTTAAACTGCGTTTTCTTTCGTGGTATCTGCACGCGGCGCTTTTGCTGGCAGGTATTTTGACGATTTCGCTTATCTGGTTTTCCCAGAGAAGCTATGTAAATCGTCAGCAGAACCATGTTCTCGAACGCTTCGCCCGCCACGGAGAATATCTTCGCATGGCCATTCTCAGCAAAAACTTTCAGGAGATGTCTTCATATCTTGAGAGGGTTGCTGAGCAGCTTGCTCTCTCAGAAATAGTGGTTTATGACGGTAGCAGTCGACCGGTTGCATCGTTTACACAGGAGTCAGCGCCGGCGCCATTTTCAGAGGTCAGGGTTCCACTGGTTGTCCAGAGTGATCCCTTGATGGCTGAAGAGGTCTGGGTTGTTGCAATGAAGATACCCCCCGGGCCATTTGTCGGCATGGTTGACAGCTTTATTTTTTATCAGTTGTTGATTCTGGCTGCTCTGGCGGTTTTTTCCATTGCAGGCACATTTTTTGCCTTTGACAGCATGGTGGTCAGGCCTTTACAAAGTCTTAAACACGCCATGCGTGAGATGATAGGTGGCAGCAATGCAGGGTTTGTCGGGGTAATCGCAAACGATGAAATAGGCGAAGTCTGCACCATTTTCAATGAACTCGCAAAAGAGCGCGCTGAAGAAGCCAGACTGATAGAAAGTTTCAGCATGCAGGCCGGCGTTGTCTACTTCAAATACGACCTGGCGACCGATTCTTTCGAATTTTCAGGCCGTTTTCCCGAAACTCTTGATCTTGACGTTTCATTGCTCAAATCATCTCAGGAACTTTTTGCAATGGTTCATCCCGATTCAAGAGGCGAGTGCAAACAGTCCTGGCATGACCTCAGAGAGCGTTTTCGAAATGAAGATTCAGGACATTACGAGACAGATTTTAAACTGTACAATGCAAAAGAAGAATTCACAGGAGCCACTGAAGAAAACTGGCTCAAAATGATTGTTGAATGGTCGAATGCTGATGGTCAGCTATATGTTTGCGGTACACTCAAGGATGTCAGCCATACGCGCTGGCGCGAATCTCAGTTGAAAAGCCAGGCCGAAAGCTTTCGGATGATCTATGAGAACAGTCCCATCGGTATCTGGCGCTGCGTATGTAACAACGACCGCTATTATTACATGAATCACGCCATGGCACGCATTCTTGGTTATCAATCGCCTGAAGAGGCGCTTGAAAAAATTCAGAGCATCAGTCGCGATGTTTTTTTTAATCCGGGTGAGCGGGCTTTCTTTCTCGACGAGGTTAAAAAGCGTGACCAGGTCGGTAATTTTGAGCTTCGCCTCCGGAAAGCCGACGGAACAGTTTTCTGGGGTGCTTTGTTTGGCAGACTTTTCACCGACCATAACGTGCAGTATTGTGAAGGCGGGTTAATTGATATAACTGAAAGAAAACAGCTTGACGAGCAGTTGCGCAGTAATGAAGAATTTTTGCGTCAGGGGCTGGAGGCATCTGGGCTGGTGCTGTGGCAGCTCGACCCCGTAAATGGGCGTATGCATTTGAAGGGTGCTCTTAATGAGCTTCTGGGGTCGGGAGTTACAGAAACAGCTTCCTTGAAAATCATGCAGCGGCTGGTTCATCCCGAAGACCTTGCGCGATTTGGCAGCGGCATAGACCGTCTCAGGCGCGGTGAACACATACAGGGTAGCGATCATGGTCTGCTTGATTTCAGAATATGCAAGGTCGATGAATCCAGGAAGGTAGAGATCAGATGGCTTGCCGTTTCTGCAGTTCGTTCAGAGGTGCTGTCAGGTGGTCGTCAGGGTCATATAAACGGTGTTTTCTTCGATATTACTGCACAAAAAGAGGCCGAACAGCGGCTGACCAGGGCGGTAGAAGCCGCACGGGCTGAAAGCCGGCAGAAATCAGAATTTTTTGCCGGGGTCAGCCATGAAGTCAGAACCCCACTCAACGCCATAATTGGTTTCAGTGAACTTCTGCTGCCAATGATCGAAAATGCAAAAGGGCAGCATTTTATGAATTCGATTCTTTCTTCAAGCCGCAGTCTGATAAACGTTCTCAACAGCATGCTCGATCTGAGCCGTCTTGAGGCCGGCAAAGTCGAACTTGTTCTTGAGCCGGTGAGAATCAATGAACTTATTGCCGATATCAGGCAGGGTCATGTTGCTGACGCCGAAAAGCGTAATCTTGAGTTCAAGGTTAACGTGGCCGAAAATGTGCCACCAGCATTGATTCTCGATGAATTCAGGGTTCGACAGATAATTTCTAACCTGTTGAGCAATTCGTTTCGCTATACTTCAAGCGGCAGTGTCAGTCTTTCGATTTCGGCGGCAGTCAAACAGCCCCAGCAGTCTGTCGATCTCAACATCTCTGTTCATGACACAGGCCAGGGTATTCATCCTGACGATCTTACCAACATTTTCAAGCCATTCAGTCAGAAAAATTCATTTCAGAAAATTCATGGAAGCGGCGCTGGTCTGGGCCTGGCAATTTGCCGGCATCTCGTCGAGCTCATGGGCGGCAGAATCAAGGTGAAAAGCGAGATTCAATGCGGCAGCCGTTTTGAGGTTCTGCTGCGCGATGTAAAAATAGCCGCTTCTGATGCCGGTTCGGCTTTGCCAGGTCTTGAGAGACAGCATTACCGATTTGATGGTCAGAAAATTCTTGTCGCTGATGATACGGCTTCGAATCGCGAGCTGATGGCCGAGGCGATGCGCAGCTCAGGCCTTGAAGTTGTTTGTGCCTCTGACGGAGAAGAAGCCGTTCAACTGGCAATTAAAGAACAGCCGGAGCTGATTCTCATGGATATCAGAATGCCAAGAAAAGACGGTGTGGCAGCAGTAAAAGAACTCAGAGCGATTCCGGCACTTTCCGGGGTTCCAGTGGTTGCGGTCACTGCTTCTGCCAGTGCCCGTGAGCATCGAGAGTTGAACGAACTGTTCGATGGTTTTATTTATAAACCTGTAAGCCTTCTGCGTCTGTTTGCAGAAGCTGCAAAACATCTTAAGCACAGAATCAGAGAGGAAACCCGGAGCGAAGCCGGTAAGATGATGATGTCGGCGGAATCGTTCGAGCAGTTGAATGACCCCTGGAGTCTTGTTGAAACAATCAGCAGAGAATATATGCCGGCCTTGAAAGAGTTTGAAGGCGCGGTGGCCATCGAAAATGTTTCGCAGCTCGCCGAATCGTTAAAAGCCCTGGCACTGAAGCATTCATGCAATCTTTTGACTATCGAGGCCGAACGTCTTAAATCATTTGCAGAAAAGTTTGACCTGTCCGGCATCGATGATGCGCGCAAGCGGATCAGAATGATTTTTGAACAGATTCTTAAGCTTTATCAACGGCAATTGAGCGCATAAGAAGTAACAAATTGTCGCTGTTCATCAGTTTCGGGGCTGCGCGTGAATTTTGCCGCATTGCTGGCAGTAAAAAGCCTGTTTACTTCAGCAAGAGCTTCCTCGCCCGATTTTCCCTGAGAGCAAAGCCAGCAGCCAACTACGGTGCCGGTACGGCCCACGCCACCGCGACAGTGAAGATAAATTCTGCGGCCGCCAGCCAGAAGTTCATTCAGGTGTTGTACAATTGCCTGCATCGTCGCCAGATCAGGTATTGAATAATCCCTTATTTCGAATCTCCGGTAACCGATATTTTTGTCGGTAATGCTTTTTATAACCGTCTGATAGTGGGTCAGCTCATCTTCTTCGGTCAGGTCGACAAATGTGTCGATGCCTGTCGCCAGAAGCCGGCGCAGAAAATCATCAGCATCATCGATTCCCGGGTTATAGGGGTAGCCGCCCGCGAGAAAACGGTTTTCAACAACCCACCAGCATCGGCCCGGGAGCTGAATCTTGTGCATGTCTGCCTCCACTTTTCGTTAACTTCCTGGCACGATTCTAGCATTTTTTACCCGGTATCTGTTATATTCTTGGAAACTCTGATTAAAGGCTTTTGTTGATGCATAATTCGCGGGTTACACCTATAGCGGTTTTTATGGTGTTACTGCTGTTGACACTGGCGCCGGCCATGCTTGACCGAACAGAGCTTTCGGCACAGGAGTTCGATCTGACGCCATATCAGCAGCCAGTTGCCAGTGCTGCAGCGATTCCGGCCGAAATCCTTTATCCGCCATTTTTCAGAGAAATTGACGCGATCAATTTTAAGAATATCTATCGCGAAATTCGCTCCAGATTTCATTTTTTTGCCGGGCTTCGCCTCGAACCCTCGTATTTTAACTGCTATAAAATGCAACGCCGTATTGATAAAGCACTTGAGCGGATGATCGCAGATAAGGGCAAATTGCCTTTTGCCAGCCTGGATGATCGACTCCTCTATGACCAGAATTCGCCTCTTGAGCCATATCTTCGGCCAATGCCTCTCAAATCTACCACTGACTGCACTTTTAAATCATTTGGCGACCTGCGTCACGGCGGCATAATCTATTGCGCCTACCATGGCCCTGATGTCAATGGCTCTTTTTACAAAGAACACTATGCCGAAATTTCGCAGGCACGACCCATTTTTACCTCTTTTGACATGGTTGAACTGATGATCTTTCTACCTGCCCTGCTTATTCTGCCGTTTATCTGGTGGATTTCGAAAAAGGTTCTGCAGAGAGATCAGCCAGTCAGCCCTGAAGCTCAGGGTTGAAAAAGCCTTTTGATTTCTATATCATTAACGCGAAGTCAGCGAACTGGCTATCCTGATTGGCGGTTTCATTAATGCAGGCCGGACACACACCGTTTTTTTTACGCTATCCGCAGTTTTTCAGACTCTGGCTTGGGCAGGTAACCAGTCAGGCAGGCAACAAAATCTATCAGATTGCTATCATCTGGTGGATTCTCAACGAAAACCCGGTGCACGGCGGCTTCGCTCTCGGTGCTTTCATGGTCGCCGGTGCTCTGCCATCGCTGCTTTTCTGCAATCTGATCGGAAGGGTCGTAGACCGTATGCCGGCCCGGCGAATGCTGGTAAGCTGCGATCTCATTTCTACTGCCCTTCTTGCCGGTATTGGCTGGGCTTTGTACACCGGCAATCTCGACCTGAAAGTTGCATTTCTGATGAGCTTTCTGCTTGCTACCGCCGAGGGTTTTTTCAATCCGGCGGTCACCAAATGCCTGCCGTCACTGGTTGATGAAGAGGCAATCGAACAGGCGGTGGCTTTTCAGGCCTCGACTCAGTATCTTGCCAGTTTCGGCGGCTCAGTCCTTGGCGCCATGCTTATTGGCTGGCTCGGAATTCCGTTACTCATTTCTTTGACAGCATTGAATTATTTCATTTCGGCGATGATCGAGCTGACAATAAAGTTTCCAGAAGATCAGCAGCCAGAGAACGCCGCTGCAAAAGAGAGCGGTGCCGCGACCAGTCAGGAATCGCCGGACGAAGAGGTTAAGGCGCCTGTCGCAGAGGCTGGAGAAAACATCGACTGGCAGAGATTTCCTTTGCTTAAGTCGCTCTTGACCGGATTCGGTCTGGTAAACTTTTTTGCTACGCCTGTTCTTATCGTTATTCCGCTGTATGTTAAAAAAGTTCTGCTGGCCGAGGCCAGAACACTTGGCT
The DNA here is from genome assembly GCA_035342015.1 of Candidatus Ozemibacteraceae bacterium. Taxonomy (GTDB): domain Bacteria; phylum Muiribacteriota; class Ozemobacteria; order Ozemobacterales; family Ozemobacteraceae; genus Rifleibacterium. The sequence continues at coordinate 16,856 of DAOQWI010000054.1, forward strand.
TTCTTGAAGCTTCTCTCTGGATCGGTATTCTTCTCGGTACTTTCGCTGCAGCTCTATTCAGATCAGGGCAGCGAACCATACGCATGGGCGCCGCCAGTATGCTGGTTTTTGGCGTCTGCATGTTTATTCCAGGGTTTTTTACAAATTCTGTAGCCTTTGGCGCAGCCCTGTTTTTTGCCGGCATGTCGCTGGGCATCAATAATGTTAAATTCATCACTCTTTTTCAAAGAGTTGTGGCCGACGAAATCAAAGGTCGTTTCTTTGCCGCCATGCAGGCAATCATCGGGTTTTCTTTTCCGATCGCCTATCTGGTGTTCGGCTACCTTGGCGACCTGCTTTCGCCCGACCGTGTCTGTCTGGTTCAGGGAATTGGCATTCTCGCCGTTGCCGCCTGGTTTTATCGTCTCTCAGGCCGTGAATCAGAACTTTTTAAGCATGATTCCTGCGCTGAGCAGGCAAAGAGCTGATCGGCACCGGGCTATAGATAAACGCGGCCGCAGATCAACACCAGTTAAAATTTGCCGGCTGATAAAACCCCTGTTTCTGCACAAAACGGTGACACTGACTCTTTTTATATATGATTTCGGGAACAGGCAATTTCTATATCATTCCTCTTTTTATTGCTGATTTTCGGCATGAAATTTGCGCTTCCCGGCTGGTTATCAGGGTAAACGTAAACTTTTTTCTTTCCAACAGCGTGTTACGGCATGTCAGTCGT
>DAOQWI010000055.1:0-17441 GCA_035342015.1 Candidatus Ozemibacteraceae bacterium
TTCACTGTTCTGAAAGTTTGATTTACTGCGTGATTCTGGCTTTGACATTGCTTTGAAATCCGGGTTGTTTATTTGGGAAAGTCTTCGAGGTTGCCCGGGCCGATGGTATTATGACTGACCTTGGTGTCAGAAGTAGTATCGTCAGACCCGCAACCGGTGATCGCGATCAGGGAAAGCATTATTGCAGCTGCAACCAGCATCCACAAGTATTTTTTCACCTGCTGTTTCTCCTTTGCACTGAACTTGCAGTGCCTATCGGCAGGTGTCAGAGAATTTTTTAGTAAAGTTTAACCAGTTTTGCCCCCGGAAAATAATGCAGCAGAATGTCGGCAAAGGCTTGGCCTACCAGCGCCATACTCTGGGCTCCAGTCTGACACATACCGACGCCGTGACCCCAGCCGGCCCCTTCAAAGTCGGCGGCGTTGATGAACCCCTGTTTGTCGCGTTTCCAGTCGGCCTTGAAAAACGAACTACGCAGCCCGCCAAAAAGCTGTCTGATCGGCAGTTCCTTTAAAACCGTCTTTTCGCCATTTTCGCCACTCAGCTTGATGCTGACGATGCGGCCTGAAATCTCTCTGACGATACCGCTGATCTCTCTGATTCTGCCAATGGCAGCCTTGCCTTCTACAGTCTGCCATTCTTTCGGGCTCAGGCTCTTTTTCCATCTGAATTTGTCAGCGCCTTCGACTCCCGGAGTCGCACACCAGCAGTCGGGCGGGGCGCTGATAAAGCTGCACGCCTGTTCTTCATTGGTCAGATCAATTCTAATACCGGTTTTTATGTCAGAAACGCCCTGTAGATGAGGGTCGGCGTTCGAGGTCCAGATGTTCTGATTTGCAGAAGAGTGCCCGCCACAGTTGGCCCCATAGACGGCGTCAAGTATGCCACCCTTGTGGTTTTCAAGCACCAGGCCACGGGTAGGGGAGATGCTGGCAGCAATATTCTGGTCGGTTGGCTGCAGGCCTTTGTAAACCTGGCAATGCTGCTCTGAACAGAAGTCGAAGCCCTCGTTCAGATGCCGAACGCCCTTTTTGGAAAGCATCTCGCCTCTCGCTGCCACTGCCTGGGCCTGCATGGCGGCCATCGGCGCCTTTGCCGATATTTCTGAGGGCACAATTCCGACGAGCAGCTTTTCGAGATCGGTTATTTCGATGCAGTCGAGCGAATTCTCGACACCGAATTGAATCAGCATGTCGCCGGCGAATTTGCGGTCTTCAAAGCCGTGCCATGAGTAGCCTTTTGCGAATTCGGCCTTGCGCAGAATTGTGTTCTCTTTGCTGCTGAATTTCAGGCCGGTCAGGCTTTCGATAATTGTCTGTTTGCCAAGCTTGAGCTGCAGTTTTCCGGTTGCCGGCCTGATATTTTCGATAAAAACCCAGCTGGAAATACCATCTGCGGCAAGCTTGTCCTGTAGTTTGCGGGCTTCGGCTTCGTCGGCAAAAATTCCGACGCCGATAAAAACGACGCGATTGTCAGGGTAGCCCGGTGCCGGGGTATTGCCGGCGAGAAAGCGATGGGTCTTGAAAGCTTTGAATTTGAGTTCGGTTGCGCGCAGCTGATTCTCGTCGGCAGCACTGCCTGAGCCAACCATCAGGTGATAGCGGCGCACCGCCTTTGTCTGCAGCTGCCCGGTGATGACGTAGGCACGGTCGGGGATGATTTTTCCGCTCTTTTTGTCGGCCTGCCAGGTGCCGCCAGCCGGCATGACGACCTCAATTCTGCTGGCATACTGGGCGACGCGAATTTTAACTTCGGGCGCTTTTGCTGCCATAGCCATACCTGCTGCCAGGTTGATGAGCAATACCGCCAGAAGCGACTGTAGAAGTTTATTCATGGTCGATGTCTCCGATGGCTTTGTAAAGCACGCCTTCAGCCTGCTTCAGTTTAAGCTTAGCCTGCTCGACGGTGAAATCGGTGCGGGCGAGCAGAATCGCGAGTTTAACGTCGCCATCCGCTTCCTGCAGCTTGGCTTCGGCGAGATAATTCGGCACCTGGCCGCCTTCCATGACAATGCGCAGAGCGCGGCGTCGCAGCTTGGCGTTGGTAGCTCTCATATCGATCATCAGATTCTCAAAAACCTTGCCGATCCTGATCATGCTGATGCTCGAAAGCATATTGAGAACCATTTTGCAGGCAGTGCCGCTTTTAAGACGGGTCGAGCCGGTGATCACCTCGGGCCCTACGGCCGGATTGATCAGTACATCGGTTCTGGGCAGATCACCATAAGGATTACAGGTGAGTAATACGGTGTGCGCCCCGATCGAACGGGCGTAGTCGATGCCGCCGACGACGTAAGGGGTGGTGCCCGACGCGGTGATGCCGACCAGAACGTCATCTTTGCAGAAGTTGACCTCGATGAGGTCGGCCCGCCCTGCTGAAACGATGTCTTCTGCCCCTTCAGCAGCATTGTTGAGTGCCTGATACCCGCCGGCAATGATTCCCATGACCATATCCGGCGAAACCCCGAAGGTCGGGGGACATTCAGATGCGTCAAGAACGCCAAGCCGGCCTGAAGTTCCGGCGCCGAGATAAATCAGTCGGCCGCCCTTTTTGAAAGCGCTGACAATGAGCTCGATAGCCTGGGCTATCGGCTCTGAACAAGCCTCGACCGCCTTGTAAATTGCCTGATCTTCATTGATGAAAAGCTTAACCGCGTCACGGGTGCTGACTCGGTCAATATAAATAGTGCGTGGATTACGGGTCTCGGTAAGGGCCTGAGTGGCTTCGGCCCTGCCGGCTTTGCCCTGAAGCTTGCTTTCGGTCATTGTTTAACTCCGGTGATTAAAAGTTTTTTCAGATCGGCTGAGGCATAATCAGTTCTTGCATGCAGAATCAGCGGCCCCATGAAAAGCTCACAGGCGCGCTTTTTCCAGGTAATGTCGAGTTTGTGCTGGCGACAGGCACCGGTCATCAGATCATGGAAAGGGGCCCATCCGGCCCACAGCCCCCCCGAGCCGACCGCTTCTGCCTGGTTCATGGCCAGTTGCTGCATCAGATGCGTCAAAGAACGTGCCAGCAGATTGACCGAGTCGATGACCATGCGAGAGGCAGCCTTGCTTTCGGCATCAAATGCGTCGGTAAGAACCGGTGCAAAAGCGCCGAGACGGTTCTGAATGCCGCTGCTGCGGTAAAGTTCGTCAATTATATGGCGCCGGTCGGGTTTGTCGAAGCGGCGCTCCCAGGCCTGGGCAAAAGCCGCGTAGCCGGGCTCCCCTTCAAGATGACGCAGAACACCCTCGACGGCCCTTTTCCCGAACAGGCTGCCCGAAGGGGTTTCGTCGAGCAGATAGCCCCAGCCACCAATTCTGGCTCTTTTTTCGCCATTGGTGCCATAAAGAACCGAACCGGTGCCATTGATACTGAGAATGCCGTCGCCGCCAGCGAGGCAGGCTGCATGATTGCAGGCATAGTCAGAGAAAATTTCGATGCCTTCAGATTGCCCGTCGCAGCTGCTGAGGGTTTCTTTCAGCCTTGTCGCCGCCTGCAGATCGTCTGCTCCTGCAGCACCGATAAGCCACAGATGGCTGCGGCCAGGCAGAGCCGCCGCCATGTCGCGCAGTTTAAGACAGATGGCATTACAGCCGGCCGCGTCGACTGCGCGCAGGTTACCTGATGGAAACCGGAAATCACGAACCAGGCCGGATTCATTGAAACAGGCGCCCTTGAGCTCGGTTCCGCCCCAGTCTATGCTGATGGTCAGTCTGCTCACTGAATGGCTCCTTTGCGCATGCCCTCAAGCATATAACGCGAGAAGAACATGAACACCGCTACCATCGGCACTGCCGCCAGAGTGGCACCGGCCATCAACAGGCCGAAATCCATCATCTGCTGATCCTGAAGCGTTGACAGACCGACGGTAAGAGTATAATAGCGCTCGCTGTTAAGCGTTATAAGCGGCCAGAGAAAAGCGTTCCACTGAGTGATGAACGTAAAAATGCCGGAAGTGGCAAGAATCGGCATCGACAGCGGAAAGTAAATGTGCCGGAAAACCTGATAGTGACTTGCGCCATCTATCTGAGCGGCTTCAGACATCTGAATCGGTATTGAATCCATATACTGTCTGACCATGTAAACGCCGAAGGGCGAAGCGATTGCCGGCAGAATGACCGACCAGAGACTGTCGATCATGCCCCATTTGGCCATGAACAGAAAAAGTGGCAGCATGACGATCTGCCCAGGAACCATCATCGCGGCCAGCAGAACCATAAAAATCGCTTCGCGGCCCTTAAATCGGCCGGCGGCAAAGCCAAACGCCGCGAGGGCGTTGAAAATGGTCTGGGCAATGGTAACCGCTGCCGAAACGACAAATGAGTTGATACTCCAGCGGGCAATGTTGCCGGCGGCGAGCAGAACCTTGAAGTTTTCGAGTGACCATTCGCCGTAGCGGGGTGGGGTGGCGGCCAGCGCCTCGGGTGAAGTGAATGCGGTGATCAGCATCCAGACAAGGGGGCCACCGGTAAGAATCAGCCCGACTGCCAGAAAAAACAGGGAAATCTGATTGGCAATGTGTCTGTTCATGCTAAATACTCCACATCCTGCTTTGCCAGATACTTCTGGGCGATGGTGATCACCATGATGGCAATGAAGAGTATCAGCGCCATGGCCGATGACAACCCGAAGTCAAAATCCCGGAAAGCCGAAGTATAGACGCGATAAACGACTACCTGCGTCGAAATGCCGGGGCCGCCGTCGGTCAGCATGAGAACCTGGGCAAAAACCTGCAGTGCCGCGATGGCACCGGTTATCATCAGAAAGGTGGTGGTGCCGCTGAGAAGCGGAACCGTGATGTGCCACCATTTGCGCAGCGGTCCGGCGCCTTCGATATCTGCCGATTCATACAGCGACTGCGGAATATTGGCCATCGAAGCCAGATAGATCAGCATCGAGCCGCCCGGCGATTTGAGAATGCCCGAAATGATAACCGACCAGAAGGCAATATCGGGGTCGGTTAGCCAGCCAATCGGCGCCATGCCGAGCCAGCGCAGTGTTGTGTTGCACAGACCGACTTCGGTATTGAAGATCCAGCGCCAGACCATCGTGAGAACGACGACTGATGCAACACCCGGCAGATAGTAAGCAGCTCTGAAAAAATTCTTCAGCCAGCCTTTCATGCCATAGATCAGACTTGCAACTACCAGCGCGGTAAAAACATTGGCCGGAACCACGACCAGACTGTAAATAAGGGTATTCCAGCCGGCTTTGACAAATTTGGGGTCATTGATGGCCCTGACAAAATTCTCGATCGTATAACCGCCGACCTCACCGATGCGGTAATCACGGAAAGCCAACAGAAGCGCGTCAGCCAGCGGATAGAACAGAAACAAACCTGTGATGCTGACCGCCGGAATCACCATGATCAGATGCGCCTGTCGAGAAATCAGGGCGAAGATAAGTGCCAGAACCGAGATGGCAGCGACGGTTTTGGCAAACAGGCTGCTCTGGTTGATGTCGTCTTTCATTGAGCCGCTTTCAACCGAAAGAATGCGGTTGGCCCTTTCGGCGACCGCCTGCATGGCCTTGTCTGCCGGCAGTTTTTCGAGAAGCGCCTGCTGCAGCGAAGACTGCAGTTCTTCGTCGACCTGCGGCCAGCGGCTGTCGGCATAGGTTGATTGCCCTTCCTGCAGGATCTTCCAGGCGGCGGTCATGTGCGGGTCGTCGGCATAAATATTGCCCGCGCTGGAGCGGGTCGGGAACTGGGTGTAATGCAGCAAATCTTTCTGATTGTCCCCACTGGTCAGAAATTTCGCCAGCTTCATGGACATCTTCACCCTTTCACGGTCAGGGTGCTTGAATACATAAAGCCCCGAAGTACCGAGAAATGCACCATTTTTGCTGTTGGTGCCGGTCGGAAAATGCACCACCGAAAAATTCATCGGAAATTTCTTTTTCAGCGCGTCAATGCCCCAGAGACCGAACGCGCCAACTGCTACCCGGCGTTCGCGGCCGAAAGCTGTCCAGATGTCGTTGGCGGTGCGTCCACCACTGTCGGTCGGTATCAGCTGTTGTTTTTTCAGTTCGTTGATCCAGCTCAGGCCGCGTAGAAAATCTTCTGAATCGGCACAGAACCGGCCTTCGTCATTTACCAGTCGCCCGCCAAAAGCCATCAAAAAAGGCAGGTTGGCTGTTTCGTCTTTCTGAAAATAAACTCCGAGCGGGTAATATCCATGCTGTCCGCTCTGATATTTTTTGATCTGCTGCAGTGTGCTGACAAATTCTTCTGTTGTCCAGCGGCCTTCGGCAGGCAATGCCACGCCGGCCGAAGCAAAAATTTCGTTGTTGACATATAGCAGTTGACCACCCATATACCAGGGCCAGCCATAAGTCTTGCCTTTTACATTGAAAGCATTGATGGCGCCCGGAAAATAATCACTGCGGTCTTCGGGCGTCAGATACTCATCTACCGGTTCGATCAGGTTTTCTCTGATGTAGAGCAGCGGCACGGTGCCGGGCGCCACATCGGGATTATTGCCGCTGATCGCGGCGATTTTAAGCTTCTCGTGCCCGCGCTGCCAGGTGAGTTTGGTCAGTTCAACGCGAACACCTGGGTTCTGCTGCTCGAATTCAGCAATTTTGCGGTTCATCCAGGTGAAACGGTCGGTTTTTTCTCCAGGCTCGAGCCAGCGCGGAAAATCCCAGATCTTCAACACCATTTCGGCTGAGGCGGTTTGACTGAACACGATCAAAAGTAATATCGGCAGCAGCAGGCGCCAGGTTGTTCTTTGTTTCCTCTGCATTTTGCGAACCTCGTTAAAAAAGCTCATAATTGGACTTACACCTTGCACAAGAAAATTGTTTGGTTTAGAATAACTGCTGTGGCGATTTCTGCACAAGTAAAATCATAGCGGCCTGCAGAAAATTGAGCATAACTTTATCCCGCACGGGAAATCATAAAACACGTCTGGAATAATTCATGGACAAAACAATTGAACAACTCCTGGAAAAGGTGAAGGCCGACCCGAATAACCCCGAGCTGCTCAAAGAACTCGGGAACCTGTATTTCAGAAACGATCAGTATGACCTGGCCATCGAGCAGTATGAAGCTGCATTGCGTGCTAACCCTGAGTATTACAAGGCCCTATATAACCTTGGCAATACCTATTATAAAATGGAACAGCACGAAAAAGCCGTTCATTACTGGCATGAAGCTATCAAGATCCGCCCTGATTTTGATCATGCTTATTTTAACATTGGCTATCATCATTATCAGAAGGGCTTCATGCGCGAAGCGATAAAAGCTCTCCAGGAAGCTTCCAGAATTAACCCTGAAGCGGCTGATACCCACAATTATCTTGGTCTCTCATACCATCAGACGAATCAGTTCGAAGAAGCAATCGCCGAGTTCAGGGCCGCTCTAGATCTTGAGCCTGATGACCCCGATTATCACTACAATCTGGCCAATTCAAGCTATGACAGTGGCGATTACCAGGTTGCGGCAATTGAATGGGCTGAAACTTTGAAACATAGGCCGAATGACTCAAAGGCCCGCAACAACTATTGCGATGCTCTTCTGCAATTGGGTCGCTACGAAGAGGCGATGGCCGAAATCGAAAAGGTTCTTGAAGCCGAACCCAACTACCCGCCGGCTCTCTGCACCAAGGGTGAATTGCTTGAAAAGCTTGGCCGCGATGCCGAGGGACTCGAATATTTCAACCGTGTCCAGGACCTCATAAAAGGCAACGAAACCTGGGAACTCCTTTATAAATACGTGGTTAACAAACTGGAAAATCGCTGATTCTCTCAGGATGTATAAAAAGCTCTGGCCGCCGGTTCATTCCGGCGGCCAGAGCTTTTTAGAAGACTTTTAATGCTTGTTCAGGCAGACTTTTTCTTTTTGTTGTTTCTGGCAGAGGTGAAACCAGATGGATTGGTAAGGTAGTCGAACAGGGCGTCCTCGGCCCGGTAGTTTTTGCCGGCGTCCTCGCCGTCGATCATCACTTTGCCATTAGTAAAGATTTCTATCAGCATATTGTCTCCTTGTGGGCTTATAATCTCATAATTGATGGTCAGGAAATATTTTGAAAGATGATTTGCGTTTCAGTCTTCTTCTTCGGGTTGCTGAAGTTCCTCCTCTGTTGGTTCGAGAGGCGACAGGTCACGCTTAGGAACTGTCGGGTCATTAATTTCATCCTGGTCCGCGGTTGAATCAGAATCGGGCGCTGCGCCGTCTGCTGGTTCTGTCTCGCTGGCGACTGTCTGTGAACCTGAGTCTGATATGAAGTTCTGCATGCGCAGCACTTCAAGTTTGGCGTTGAGCTGTCTTCTGGCCACCTCACTTATCGTTTTGTCGGCGAGGCGCTTGAGAATTTCCTCTTCAGCTTTCGCAGCCTGCCCTGACAGATTCATGCAGTCTGCCCACAGCAGAAATGCCCTCATCAGATCAGGTTTTTCAAGAAGAACCCCTTCAAGAATTTTGGCGCCGACGGCCGGGTCGGCCGAAAGGTAGATTTCAGCCAGCTTGATGTGCAGATTATGGTTTTCGGGCAGCTGATTTCTTGCACTTTCAAGCAGTTCAACTGCCAGTTCCGGCTTGTTGAAGATCAACAGTTCGTCGCATGTCTTGATTAAAAGCGCCGAAAGCTCAAAATTGTAGGGAATGCGCAGTGCCTCAGGCTTTATCAATTTAATGTGCTCGCTGTTGTCGATCATGACTGCCAGACGCAAAAGGTTGATCAGCAGTTCGGAGTTCGAGGTAACAAGTTTGTCTGGCTTAAGACGGGCAAGAATCTCGTCTGCCATTTCAATAAAGTTTTTGCCACCTTCATCTTCGCCATCTGGTGGTTGCTGGGTTTTTTCAACATAAGCCATCCAGGCTTCAAGCCATGCCTGATAGGTGCGCAGATCAGTCTGAGCGGCAGATATAAGGTGTCTGGCATTGCTCATTGCCTTTTTTTCCTGCCCGGTAAGAGCCAGAATTTTTATATAAAGCAGGTTGTCGTCAATTGAATCGATTGGGCGCCGGTTAACATGTTCCATAGCCTTCTCATACTGCTTGTTTTCAATGAGAAAACTTATAAATTCGCGTTCAAGAGCCCCGGTGTCGGCGCCAGGCACCTGTTTTTCCCTTTTGATGAAAGCTTCGAACTTTTCGGCAGCTCTTGTCTTGACGATGAGGTCCTTGATTCTTTTTCTGACCGGTGGGGTCAACAGGTCACGGCTGGTAATGGTCAGCAATTGATCGAGAACCGTTTCCGGGTCATAGCCATCACCAAACCAGGCGCTGACAAAAGCCTGAAGTTCGGCATAGGCTGCGCCAGTTCCGGCAGCTTTTCCGTAGCCGGCAAGAAAGCGCTCAGCCTGTTCCTGCCTGCCAAGCATGCACGAGATATAAGTGGCTTTATAAAGTATTTCTTTGTTGTCGGGCATTGCTTCGAGTGCTTCTTCACACAGCTGAAAAGCCTGCGAGAAAGATTCGCCAGCAAGGTAAATTTCGAGTGTTTCCTTGAACTTGCCTCTGAAACTGTTCAGACGCATTTCGGCAAGCATTCGACTTGCTTTTGTTCCGTATTTGGGGTGATTCACGACGCGGTTGAGAAATTTGGCTGCATTTTCAAAATTGCCTGCATCGAAAGAATACTGGCCAGCGAAAAAAATCGCGCCGGCATGCTTTGGATTGAGCCTGAGGACACGTTGAATGTCTTCTTTGGCGGTGCTCAGCTGCCCCTTTTGCGCGGCAATTTCAATGTTTTTGAAAAGGCGCTCTTCAACCCCATCGTTGCTTGCCGAAGTGTTTAAACTGCTTATAGAAAGCCCGGCAAGACATACAGAAAGCGTTAAAAAACCCTTTTTAATGAATTTTTTATTGATCATCGTGAGGTCAGGTCCCTCACTTTGCTTGAAATACCTCTTGGCCTGACATCCTGATGAAACAGGGCACCGAGCTCCTGAGAAGCTTTGCGGCCGATCGCTCCCGAATCCTTGATCAGAAGAATATGCTCAAGATGCCGCCGTGCCTCTTCGAAACGCCCATGCCGGCGGTGCAGAATCGCCAGATTGAAGCGTGCAGGAAGATGATCGGCAAGCTCGACGGCAGCAATATACTCTCTTGCAGCAAGATGATCCCAGTCAGTCTGGTCGCCAGGCAGACCCTCAAGTCCACGTTTTTCGTAAGCGCACCCAAGCAGAAATCTTGCTTCTTCGGCGGCCGGGCGTAGCTCGATTGCTTTTCTGAAAGCCCAGATTGCCTGTTCATACTCGCGGCGGTTGAGATAGCTTCTGCCGTCACGAACCCATGACTGATATTCGCGGCCAGAATTGTTCAGCAGCGAATAAAAATTGACCTCGCCTTTGCGGCCATCGACGGGGGCCATTGCACCGTGCATCAGGGTTCCGTTTCTGCCGCTGGCTAGAAACGCCTTGGTGCCGGGCAGAAACAGTGCCAGAATAGCAACTGCAGTTAACAGGAATCTTCTTTTCATTGTTTGCCTTCTCTTTAATAGGATTCGGCAGATTCCTGTTAATTCCTGAAATAAATCTTCACTCCATGTCGATTGGTTTTGATACCCCGCCTTGTTAAATTGGTAGCAGTCGTTTTGGTGCAGTTCTAATCATCAGACGAGGGTAAATAACCGGTTTTTTCCATCAGCATTGCGGCGTGCTGAGATTTTTCTATCAGCCATTCCGGAACCAGTCTTTTCAGACTTTCGATCTCTTTGGCGGCTTCAGAATTGCCATTCTGGGCTGCCAGTTTGAAGCAGCCGCAGGCAAGCACCGGCGCACGAAGAAAGCCTTCAGCGCCGCTTTTAAAAAGCATTCCCAGCTCGTACCATTTTTCCGGACGTTTTTCAGTTAATCTGCTTCGGAATAATATCTGCAGCTGAGACCACTTTGCGAGCCGGGAATGATGTGTTTCCAGCCATCTGACGGTTTCTTTGAACAGCTGGTAACATTTCTCAGCTGTCATTTTGGCTTCGAGACAGGCAAGCGGATTTGGGGCAGAAAGCCGTACGCCGGAAAACTGGGCAATGTTGAGCCATTTCCAGGCCTCTTCAGGGTTTTCTGCAATTCCCCGGGCCTGGTGGTTAATTGATCCCCAGATGAATATTGCCGCAGTGTTGCCCGAATCAATGAGGCCCATGAATCTGGTCGTCAACCAGTCCAGTTCTATATCGGTCGGTCTGCCGGCCGCCTTTTCGTTCCAGGCATATTCGATTGCCTGAAGATGATTACGCGAAATTGCCTTCTTCAGAAGGTTGTCCGCGAACTCTAAATCAGAAGGTACAGTTTTACCCTCGCGCAATCTTTTCGCAAGCTCATACTGTGCTGGCGAAAAATCGTCTTCTGCCAGCTTTCTTAAGATATTTTCTGATTCGTGGTAGTCGAGAAGAAACTGCTGAAAACCTGTACCTTCAAGCATTTCTGCATAACGCAGTTCCCCTTCCATCTGGCCCGAAGTATTTCTCAGGTTGGTCAGAATTTTCTGTCGGCAATCTCTGGCCGGCCAGCAGTTGTGCAGTGTCTGGGCCGATTCCTGTTGAGCGCTGATAATATCCGCCAGTGGCAGCTTTGCAGCCGTTTTTTCGCGGGCAGGAGGGCAGTCGGTATCACCGAAGTAAGCCCCGAGATTGAAAAATTTGTAGGCATTTTTCAGGCTGTCAGAAGAAGTCTCGTCAGATTGAAAAATTCTGCCAAGCAGATAAAAGGCGCGCGGAACACATTTGTCAACAGCCTTCTGGTAATATGTTGCCGCTGTCTGGCGGTCTCTCAAACCTTCAGGGCCCGTTTCAAGAAGCTCACCCAGATGCATTTCGGCAAGCGAAAAACCGCGCTCTGCGAAAGGCCGCAATATTTCAGCCGACCTGATTGAGAGTTTTGCTTCAAAAGCATACTCTCCATCGAGAAATTCGGTCATTTCAGCGTCGGTTGGCTGCGAAGTTTTTTCGCGACCAGATTTAAAACGGTCAGACCACTCCTGCAGAAAGTAACATTTTTTGCAGACCGGTTGGCCGCTGAATACCGGAAAGGCTTTTTCTCTGGTGCCACTACAGAGAATGCAAAGATGGTGATCGGTGGTTATTTCATCAAAAAAAGCATCATAATCCGCTTCCTCTGTATAGTAGTCGATGTTGGCCGATCGCCAGGTTTTAAGATAATAACGACCGCAGACTCGGCACTGCCAGATCTGATCCTGTGGAACAAATTTTGCTTTTGCCTGATATGGAGCGTCTTTTATAAAGCTCAGCTGACCGCGACACCTGCAGACTTCTTTCGGTGTATCGATAATCTTCATTTTGCCTCTCTCCCTGTGCCTGTTTTGTTTTGTCAGGTCGCATTTTTTTATTATACTAAATTGTCGGATGGCAGACAAAATAAAACAGGCTGCCGCATGGCGGCAGCCTGTCTGATGAGCGTCAAATCGTCAGAAGATCATGTCTTCCATTGCTTCGTCGAGCATGGCGCTGGCTTCAGAATCGACAACGTCTTTAGAAAAGACGATTTCTGAGATCAGAAGCTGCCGCGCCGTTTCAAACAAGGCCTTGTCTTTGGTTCCGAGGGGTTTGATCATGCTGCGTCGGCACAAAAGTCGGTAAACCCGGGCAACCTGAATCAGGTCACCACTCTGGATTTTTTCAAGATAATCGCGGTAGCGCTGATGAAAACTTTTGCTCTCTTCTTCTTCTTCTTCGGTGAAAGTTTCGCTGAGAGAGGTGAATATTTCATCGATGCTTGAATGATTGTTTATAACGCGCAACCCGACCTTATCAGCCATATCGATTGGTACCATTACCTGACCGAGGTCGCTGTATGGGAAATCGATGATGTAGTAGCTCAGAAGCCTCCCTCTCACCTGTCGTTTATCGATCTGTTTGAGAATTCCAGCACCATGAATTGGGTGGACGATGGGAGAACCTATTTCGAAACTACTCATCTATTTTGACTCCTGAAAAAAATGTTTGCCAGTATCAGGTCGATATAAAAAGGCCATAACAACCCCCTTGCGGGGGCTATTGTGGCCTGTCTTGTTAAAACCAGTATTCTTTAACCAAAATTACTTGGCCTTCTTGGCAGCGGGAGCAGCAGCGGCAGGGGCGGCAGCAGCAGCCGGAGCAGCAGCGCCAGCAGCCGGGGCAGCACCAGGAGCTGCAGCAGCAGCGCCTTCAGTTTCGTCTTTGATCTGCGAAATCTGACAAAGAGCGATTTTCGGGCTGGTGACGATCTTGAAGTCGCCAGCTTTGATGTCTGAAACGTGCAGTGACATGCCGGCATCGAGGTCGTCGATGTTGAGCTTGATCACTTCGGGAATCTTACCAGGCAGACATTCGATCTTAACCTGTTTGCACATGGTGGTGAAGATGCCGCCGCTCTTTTTGCCGATCGGAGTGCCGACGAATTCAAGGTCAACATCGACTCTGACCGGTTTATCCATATAAACGGCCTGTAGATCAACGTGCACATAACTGTGAGTGATCGGGTGTTTCTGGGTGTCTCTGACGATAACAGTGTGTTTGCCACCGTTTGAGAACTGAAGGTCGATCAGAGAATTACGATTGACCTTGCGCAGTTTTTCAATCTGCAGTCTCGGAATCGCGCAATGTACCGGGGCAAAATCCTTGCCATATACAACAGTCGGAATCAAATCTTTGACTCTGAGCTTTTTTGCGTTCTCTTTACCTGTTTTGTTTCTTACTTCAGCGTTAAGAATCAACTCTGCCATAGAAATCTCCTTTGGAAATTAAAATTGATAGAGCGATTATAGCATCAAATCGGCTTCAGGTCAACTTTTAGCCTAACCCTGACTGGGGGCTTGCCGCAGTCGCAAAAAATCGCTATGCTGCCAGATAATCGTAAAAATCTTTTGCAGGGGAAAAATATGCGTGAGTTTGCTGCCGCTTTGATACTGAGTCGGCTTAAGGGTGTCGGTGCTGCAACCTTTCGTAGAATCGTCGAAGAGCATGGTTCGCCCTCGGCAGCTCTTCGCCACTGGCGCAGTTATCTCAAGACAGAGCCGGTACTCACTGCTGTCAGCGTTAAAAAAGCTTCGACCCGCAGCTCAACTGCGACGGCAATCAAGCTTGTGCGTTCAGGTGAACTGCTTGGCTGGTATTTTTCGCAACCGGGTTACCCGCTACAGTTGGCAGATCTCGGTGAACCACCCCCGGTTATTTTTGCTTCCAGTCTGATTCCGAAACGCCGATTCGCTGCCGTCGTCGGCGCCCGCAGCATTGAGCCCGAAACGGCTGCCCTGACAGAATCGGTCTGTCGCTGCCTGATCTCACAGGGCTTCGCAATTGTCAGCGGCGGAGCCTCAGGCGTTGATACGGTTGCGCATCGAACAACGCTGAATTCTGGCGCTTATACGCTTGCGGTTCTGGGTACCGGCCTAGATGTGATTTATCCAGCCGCTAATGCCGACCTTTTTGCTGACATCCGCCAGAACGGCGCATTGATGACAGAGCTGTTGCCCGGCGCCCGACCGGTCAGAAGCTTTTTTCCGACCCGCAACCGTATTATCGCAGCCATGGCCGAAATAGTAGTCATTGTTCAGGCTGCTGCCGGCAGCGGTTCGATGATAACCGCCTCCTGGGCCTCCAGACTGGAAAGAAAGGTCATGACTGTAGCGCCACCATCCGGTAAAGCAGGTTCAGCTGCCTGGGCGGGAAATGTTGCATTGATGAATTCAGGTGTGAAGCCGTTTTTGCCTGGGTAATTCCGTAAAAATAAAACCCCGGGCAAAGAGCCCGGGGTCGTATTAAGCTTTAAGCCGGAAAAGAGATCAGTGACCGCAGCCTGAGCAGCTTGAGCAGCCGCCGCCGCATGATGACTGTGGCATTTCTGAAGCGTCTTTGATGTCGACCAGTTCAAGGTCGAAGTGCAGGTTCTCGCCAGCCAGAGGGTGATTCATGTCGAGCGTAACGCTCTCGTCATTGAAGTCCACGATGGTAGCAATGGCCCGTTCGCCGTTTTCAAGCTGTAGTGCCAGCTGCTGGTCGATTTCGGGCTCGAAATCGTCACCGAAATTTTTGCGGTCGGTGCTGATAACGCGATCTTCAGAATATTCGCCATAGCCCTGAGCTGGAGTCAGGTGAATGCTTTTCTTCTCGCCCACCTTCATGCCAACGACGGCCTTTTCAAAACCTTCGATGATGTCGCCTTCGCCAACGATAAAATACAGAGGGCTGCCATCGGCACTGGTGTCAAAAACTTCGCCGGAATCAAACTTGCCGGTGTAGTGTACAAATACGAGGTCGCCCTTTTTTACGGTAGTCATTATGGCTCCTTTAAATCCGGCAGCGCCGGCCAAAAAATCACACAAATTACGATGTGCGTAATCAGACTATATCTTTTTTGCGCCGTTAGTCAAACAAAATTCTTGCGCACCTGCACCGCCACGGTTTATTCTGACTGCACGAAATGTCAGGAGG
Organism: Candidatus Ozemibacteraceae bacterium; assembly: GCA_035342015.1. GTDB lineage: Bacteria > Muiribacteriota > Ozemobacteria > Ozemobacterales > Ozemobacteraceae > Rifleibacterium. The sequence continues at coordinate 15,360 of DAOQWI010000055.1, forward strand.
CCTGAATGGTAGATAAATGCTGGTTGAGTTCCTACGATTCTGTTGTGGCACACGAAATTCCTTCTGAAAAACGCCCTTTACACGAATTCATCATTGAAGCGGCTAAAAATTTCCCTGAAAATATTGCTTTAAAACAGGGAAGTCAGCAACTTACCTATAGAGAATTCGATCGTCTGACCGAGATCGTGTCCGGAAACCTGAGAATTCACGGACTCGAAAAACAAAACCGGGTTGCGGTTTTTCTGCCGAACTGCAGCGAGACTGTCGTTGCATTCTGGAGCATTGTCAGGGCCGGTGCCGTTGGCGTCATGACCAACCCGCTGTATTCTGAAACCGAACTGCTGCATCAGTTCAATGACTCCGGGTCGAGGTTCGTCATCACCAATGATCTGCTTTTACCCAAAGTGGCTGGCATTCTTGAACACACCGGTGTCGAAAAGGTTTTCGTCGTTCCGGCTTCCGAAGAAGGCACTTCGATTGTTCCCGAAAGCGCTCGCATTGCGCCATGGGCAAGGCTTCTCGAAGACAATCATGGCTACAGCTGTAAAAATATCGACCCGCACGCAGACCTGGCGCTTCTGCAATACACCGGCGGCACCACCGGTATTTCAAAGGGCTGCATGCTGACACACGCCAACCTCTTCTCAAACGCAATTCAGAGTCAGCAGATGTTTCACGTTCTCCAGTCCGGCCAGGAAAAATTCGTCGGCGTTCTTCCTTATTTTCACATTTACGGTTTGACCGTCACGATTATTCTGCCAGTCGTTCTCGCTTCAACCATGATTCCGTTGCCGCGTTTTACGCCAAGGGCACTTTTGACGCTTATCGCCAGCGAAGGGATTACCTGCATGGCTTCGGCTCCCTCAATTTTCAGCGCCTGCCTCAGCCAGAAAGATATAGATTCCTATAACCTTTCGACTCTGAAACTGATAATCAGCGGGTCAGCTCCTCTGCCCGTCAGTCAGATGGAGCTGTTCGAGAAAAAGACCGGCGCCAGAATCACCGAAGGCTACGGCCTCAGCGAAACCTCGCCGGTAACCCATTTTAACCCGATTTTCGGGAATCGCAAGGCCGGGTCGATCGGGCTGCCGATACCCTCTACCGAAGCCCGTATCGTCGATGTCGAATACGGTGTCAAAGAACTCGCACCGGGAGAACATGGCGAAATCGTCATTCGCGGGCCACAGGTCATGAAGGGCTATTTTCAGCAGCCCGGCCAGACTGAAATGGTTCTGCGTGACGGCTGGCTCTACACCGGAGATATCGGCTACCGCGACGAAGAGGGTTACTTCTTTGTCACCGACCGCAAAAAAGACCTCATCATCAGTGGCGGTTACAATATTTATCCCCGCGAGATAGAAGAAGTTCTCTTTAAACACCCATCGGTCAAAGAAGCCATGGTCGTTGGCGCCAGACATGCAACCCGCGGCGAAGTTCCGCGCGCTTTCGTAGTTCCGGTCGATGGTCAGACTATTGACCGCAACGAACTTATCGATTTCTGCCGCAAAAATATGGCTAATTACAAAGTGCCTCGCGATATAGAATTCCGCGAGGCTCTTCCAAAATCCGCAATCGGAAAAGTTCTTCGCCGCACTCTGCGCGACGAAATCAACAGCCAGGCGCCCGTCAGCGACTGAGTCTGACGCAAAAAAAAACCGGCTGTTCCATCACGGAACAGCCGGTTTTTTATAAAGGCTTATTCGTCGTCTTCGATTTCGGCAGCAGCACCCTGAAACATCGGTTCTTCAGGCGGAGCAACATGTGTGCAGTCGTATTCAAGACCGAAAGCGTTTTTGCGTTTCAGAAGTTTGACTCTGCCGGTTTTTGCGGTGTTTTCCCGGCGCCATTCTTCAAGAATCCATTCATAGATGTAATAAGGTTCATAAAGAGTCAGAACGCGATGTGGTTCAGATTCCTTCGCCCAGCTGCCGGCTTTCAGAACCTTCCAGGGTGAAACCTTGTTGCCGGTAAGCGGCCCACCGATAAGAGTATTCGGGATTCTGACCGAAACCGGCCACTTTTCTCTCCAGACCGGGTGCATCAGCCCAGCCACTTCGACAAACGCTATGCCGAAAGCACTGC
>DAOQWI010000056.1:0-17362 GCA_035342015.1 Candidatus Ozemibacteraceae bacterium
ACACCGGCACTGCGACAGACGTTGAGAGCCATCGGCACATCGGGCCTTATCGGGTCGGCAATGGCAACAAAGCCGAGCCAGGTAAGATTATGGGCAATATTCTGCAGATCACCATCTGGCGCGCTGTCGAACCCTCTCAAAAAGGCGAACCCGAGAGTTCTCATACCGCGAGCCTGCTGGTTTCGTAATTCTTCGCTGATTTTTGCCGAGAAGATGCCGATTGCCTGAAGCCCCTTGTCGGTAAGAATTTCGGAGCATTTCGACAGAACCAGCTCTGGAGCACCCTTAAAATACATGATTTTTTCTTTGCCAGCGCCAGAAAGACCATAAGAAGCCATCATCTTGCGTTCAGTCGAGAAGGTCCACTGCTTTTCAAGCGAAAAAGCTTCGCGCAGAGCCAGGTAGTCGATGCCTGAGTCTTCAAGCCAGAGCAGGGTTGCCCCTTCAGTCGGGTTGCCGAGAGTTGTGACCGGCTCACCCGGTTTGCGCGAAAGATTCGCGGTGCTGTTGGCGGCCATAGCTTCGGCGATGATTTTTTCGATATCACTTGCCATGTCCCGGTTCAGACGTGAACCCTTCAACGCCGGAAAATGTACCGAACTCATGACCATGCGGTTCTGAGTCAGGGTTCCTGTTTTATCTGAGCAGATAACCGTTGCAGCACCGATGGTTTCGCAGGCATGCATGCGCCGCACCAGATTATTAGCGGCAGTCATTTTGCGCATGCTGTAGGCAAGACTCAGAGTAACGCTCATCGGCAGACCTTCAGGAACAGCAACTACGATTATGGTTACAGCAATCATGAAGAACTTGAGAAATTCACTGACGGCTTCACCAGTGAGCCACAGCGAGGGGTCTTCGGGCAAAAAGCCGGTCAAAATACCGGTAAGCGTACAAGCACCGCCAAATATGACTCCAGAAGAGACAACTTTTACCCATGATTTAAGATCAGAGCGGGCTATTACCTTTGGCAGGTGCAGTTCACGACCGGCAAATTCAAACCCGTCGGCCATAATAGGAAGCCAGACTTTGGCCAGCGAAATCATGGCGCTTAACATCAGAATCAGCGCAAATCCCCACTGCGAAGAACTTAGAGTCAGTTCACCTGCCGCATAATCGCGAGTAACCAGGGCAGAAAACGTCAAAAACGCAATCGAAAAACCCACAACCCCGATCAGCTTACTGAGCCGATCGAGCTGGCGATTGAGTGGCGTTTCCTCATCACTGTCTTCACCGGCTGCACGGGCAGCTTTGCCGATTTCAGTCGCGTCACCGACAGCGGTAACCAGCATTTTACCGTGGCCATCATTGACCATGGTGCTGCGTAAAAGTACATCTGCAGGATATGCCGCCTCATGCTCTGACTTAAATGAGGCTGAATCAGCCGCATACTTGGTAGCCGGCATCGATTCGCCCGTGAGCTTGGCCTCATCAACCTGCAGCGAGATTGATTCGATAACCCTGCCATCGGCAGGAATCTCTTCACCCGGCTCGAGCAGCACCACATCGCCAACGACGATGTCTTTTATCGGGACTGTGGTGAAGGCGCCATCGCGAATAACATTAACCGGAGCTTCGTCGGAAACCTGATTAAGAATATCGAATTCTTTGCCGGCCTTGTATTCATTGAGAAAAGCGAGTGTAGTGGCCAGAAGAATGGCAATTATAATGCCGATGCCTTCAAAATATTCGCCGTTGATAAACCCGACAAGAATGGCGATAAATGCGGCAATCATCAAAATTCGAATTATCGGGTCATCGAATTTTTCAAGAAGAAGTCGCCACCATGGTTCACGCTCTGGCGGAGTAAGGATATTTGCGCCAAACTTGCGCCGATTCTCAATAACCTGAATTGATGTCAGGCCTTTGAGAGAATTGCTGTTTGTCTGCCCGGCGTCAGCCGTCATTTTATTTCTCCATAATAGAAAAGTGCGGAAAAATTTAGGAAAGGCGGTTAATTATATACTTTCAGACGAATAACTTCAAACATTTCAACTGCCGAAGTCTTGCCTTTAACAGCTGTTTCAGCAAGCTGCTCGACTTCTACCGCCTGTTTGACAAGATCGAGAGTTGAACGACTGATGATTACACACGTATGCCTGCCAAGCTTGCTCATGCCTTCAAGGCGGGAAGCGACATTTACCGTATCACCGATTACAGTTCTATCCATGCGGCCAGGCGAACCGATATTACCGGCAATTACATCGCCTGAATTTATGCCCACTCCAATTTTAATGGCAAACAGGCCACGACTGAGGCGTTGCTGATTGAATTTTTCGAGGGCATCCATCATTTCGAGCGCACATTTCACAGCATTGAGTGCGTAATCAGCCGGATTCTCTCCAGCTGGTGGAATAAACTGAGCCATAATTGCATCGCCGATGAATTTGTCGATATCGCCACCAAACTTTTCGACTACTTCATTCATGGCGGCGAAATATTCATTAAGAAGGCTGACAACGTCTTCGGCAGAATTGGATTCAGAAATGGTTGTAAAACTGCGGATATCTGAAAAGAGAATGGTCGCCGGCACCTTTTTGCCGCCCATCTGTCGGTCTTCACCCCTGACTACAGCATCAACAGCAGACCGCGACAGATAACGGGTCATGCGCTCACGCTCGTCGAGTCCCTGGTTCATTTTATTGAAAGCCTGTGCCAGCTCGACAATTTCGTCCTGCCCGGGCAGAAGCACTTCTGTCTGATAATTGCCACTCTCGACCTCTTCAACACCCTGGCGCAGCAGAACAACCGGTTCGATCAATGAACGGGCCATTATACGCGCCAGAACCAAAACCACAACAAGTGAAACCAGCATTGACACGAGGATAAACTGCCAGAGAAATCTGAGTTCCTGTTCGATTTCGGCATAGTTAAACAATGCAACCACCGTCTGCTGTTCAACACTGATTGGTCTGAAGCTGTAAAACAGGCATTTCCGATTGCCGGCTTCAAGAGTAATCTTATCCTTGACGCTGGTGCCATTCAGGCGGGTGGTTTCTGACAGGCGGCCAACCCTGAGAGAATCTGGACTGTCAGCAATATAATTAAACCAGGGGTCAGCGAGAGGGGCGTCGTAAAAATAATGAGAAGTGCCGCAGTCGTTCTCACCAAAATACAGCTGAATGCGGTTCTTGAACTTTGGCTGACTGCAGATCTTTTCGATCATCATGCGCAGATACATTCTTTCAAAGTGCGCGTCACGCAGCAGCATTACCATGCTGAAGGTTTCGCCCGGAAAGTTTCTGGAAACGAACTGCCCAATGTAAAAAATACTGCTGCGGCCGCTGAACTTCATTTCAAAGGCACGATTTTCACGGGCATTGAGAATCGCCCTGATTTCTTCGAGGTTCGAGCCACCAGTAGCCTCTACCACAAGGTCCATGAGACTGACGTCAAGGACCTTTCCTCTGGTTTGAAGCTTTCCTGAAGCCCTGAGTTTAATTTTAGCGAGTGACTGCACCAGTGGCAGAAGATTACTGCCTTCACTCGTATCAGCATCATGGGGCGAAAACATGGTAACAAGCTCGGCATAAGAGTTAAACAGATAGGTATGAAGAATGTTAACCTTATCCCCGTGCCTTTTCAGAATCTCGTCTGCCTTATCTGGCCTGGTAAAACGGCCCTTAGTATCAAATTCCAGATTCATCAGATCGGTTCCGATCGCGTCAGCAATCTTTTCAAGCTGTCTGAATGCGTAACTCATGTTTTCGTCGAGGTCTTTGCGTATCTGGTCGATTTCCTTGTAGGCACCGGTTTCAAAAGATTTCTGGCGATCCTGGAGCAGCTCAAAGCCAAGCTGAAATACTGCAACGGCCGGCAAAAGAAGCGCAAAAATGAATAGACCGGCAATCTGAAAGCGTATACTGAAAGCCATGCCATCATTACGGCGCCCGGAAAAAATTATCAGAAATGGCAGAACCGCAATAAAGAGAAAAAACAGAGTCAAAAAGAAAACTTTTCTTTCATACTGCATAATCAATGAATGGGTGCTTGCTGCAGTAAGAATAACCAGGCCCTCACCAGCGCGCTTAACAGAGAACATTACCCCACTGCGCTCATAGAGGCCATCTGGCTGAGTAAGGATATGCGCTGCCCAGCTTTTTTCTTCAGCAGCCGGGAATGGGTATGGGAGGTGATGCCGCAAAGCCTGGGTTTCAGAAATCCAGCCGATTGAAAGACCTGACCCCTCCCACTCATGCGATTTTCTTCTGATCAAGGTCTGAAGACCAAATAATTCAGACAACTCAGCTTCAATAACAGCCAGAAAACCGCCAGCAGTGCGACGACTGGAATCCATGTCGAATGTTTTCTCAGAATCCCAGAACATCATCAGCTTATTACCGGCTGGGTTACCGCATTCAAGAAGTTCCCCAGAATATTTCAGAAAATTGCCAAGGCCTGAAGCCTCTGTAAAATAGCGGTTAAGCATCGGAACATGCTCAAGGTAGTCAAAAGCAGCGCCACGCCGACTGCCTGTTGGGTTGACACTGCGTATAACAGACTCTGCAAGCTTCTGATAAACCCACTTTGGCTTCAACTGGTCACTGTCTGGGCGCTCGCGCATATCAAGCCCCCATTTAACAAGCTTAACCCCAGGCAACAGCCTCTTCAGCCTGTTTTCATAATGTTTCTGCATGGCGATTAAAGCAGACTCGTGAATTTTCAATCCTCCGACCAGATGCGGATGGCAACCCACTGCAAAATCTTCAAGTATCTGTCTGAAAAAGGCGGCAGCCTTTAATGGCTCGTTGTATTTCTGTGTGAAATCTCTAAGAAGTTCTTTGACCTGAACCGACTTTCTCGATTCAAAAGTCAGTCGGCTGGCCAGCTTTTCTACCTCCTGAGCAATTTCACTGCGGGCCATGGCAGCTGTGGCGGTAAAAGCCGCGGTAGCCTGCCTGAACAGAATGGCAAATGGAATACTCAAAAGCAGAAAAATTGCCGCAAGCCATTTCCACAATGGCAATGGTGGCAATTGCAAAGTCTTTTTCTTAAAGTTTTCGGGATTGGTGATCATTCTTTATCTGTCTTGCGAATTAACGGGTATTATATCATCTGACCTGAAATTGAATGATTAATTTTTGCCGGCATGAAAATTGTGATAACATAAACAAAAGAGGATAAAAATGCCTGTAAAACCAGCCATATTTCTGAAAAATCTCAACACAGTCGAAGTAGAGCAACTGCTTCAACGTGAAGCGCCGCTCCTACTGCCGGTCGGCACCCTCGAAGCTCACGGCCGTCACCTTCCGGTCGGCACCGATACGATCTGCGCTGAAAAAATCGCTGAGCGCCTCAGCATCGAACTTGGCGCCGTCATTGCTCCGAGCCTTGAATACGGCATAACCAATGTTCTGGCACAAACTTCACCAGGCAGTTTCTTCGCAGAAGAGCTGTTCGAAAACTTTGTCGAAAAAATTATCGACACCTTTAGATTACAGGGCTTTAAAACAATTATCATCGTTAATGGGCACGGCGGCAACCGGGATGCACTCAGGAAAGTCGTCAGAAAGCTTTCGCGCGTGCGACCCACAGGACTCGCAGTAATTAACTGGTGGCTTATCTCAGAACACTTCGTAGACAGGATCTATGGTTGCAAACCTGGCGGACACGCAGCTGTCGAAGAAACTGCAGCCATTCTCAGCTTTTGCCCTGAGCTGGTCAAAAAAGAAAACTATCAGTCAGACAATGATGACTATATACCAGACGAAGGCATCTGGATGTACCCGCCGCCGGGCGAAGTTATTATTGACCACGCAGGTCAGGGACAACCTGATTTCTCGCCCGAAAAAGCGGCCCGATTAATCGATGCAACAGTTGATGAGCTGATGACAAAGTTAAAAAGATGGCTAAAGTCGTTCAACCGCATCAAAGGAGGGCTTCGCCCTTGAGCGGAATCGAAGCACCGGTCTGGGTCAAGTATGCCGGCGACATATTTTTTCTGATTCTTTTTCTGGTAGTTTTTTTCTTTATAAAACCAGAGCAGAAAACCGATCAGGATGAAACAACAGATTTAGAGGCCCCAAATCCACTTGAGGCCATGCTGGTAACCGAAGAAAACACAGACGAAGAAGGCGTTTCTGACAGCAAGTCCGACGCAGTAACCGGTGAAAACAAATAAAAAACGGCGAATTTTCGGGCGCGGCGAAAAATCAGTCCCGCATCAGCTCCACCAGCCAGGCCAGACACTCGAAGTGCCCTGGAGAACATTTTGTTCAAAAAGCTTTTGTATACGCAAAAAAAAGGCCCCGGTTTCCCGGGGTGCTGTATTCTCAGCTCCTTTTAACCCAACCTTCCAGGGCAGCGTGTGTAATCTCATATACTGCAGCAACAGGTTAACAGCCTTGTATCTGGCATTATTGGAGAGACGCCAGGCCAGATTACCAGGCGATACCATGAAGCAGAGCTGAAGAATTGCCTTTAACTCTACCTGTTTAACTAACTAGCAAATTTAATGCCACAATAACAATTCACATTAAAACTCTCTACAGAAGCATTTTATAAAATAATCACAAGCCATGTCTGGAATTTAGAGGTAATTTTGCCACAGGCATATCGGGAAAATTTATTTTTTCTATGCGGTAAATCTGCCCCACATATTTTATATCTGGACAGCTGGCCCGGCTACGCATAAAATAATTGCAATTAATCAAGAAGAAGATGAAAGGTAAGAAAAATGACCCAGGAACTGGCAACAGAACCAAACGAACAGCTACAGCACGAAACTCCGGGAAACTTTGTTGAAGTACTCCCCCCCTCCGCAATCCAGGATTTCAGTCAGGAATTGCAGGCCGCCGTCAGTCGCCGGGGATGGAAAGAACTGATGCCGGTACAGGCTGGCGTTTCGCCCTATCTGCTTGCTAACCGCGATGTGATTGTTCAGTCGAGAACCGGAAGCGGTAAAACCGCCGCATTTCTGCTGCCATTATGCGAACGCCTCAAGAATGCCCCCAAAGGCTGCCAGGCCCTGATTCTCGTGCCGACCCGCGAACTGGCACAGCAGGTTTACAACGAATTTCAGTTGCTTACTACCGAAATGCAGATCAGTGCCGTCGCCGTCTATGGCGGAACCTCGTATAGACCTCAGCTTGAAGCCTTCAGAAACGGTGTCAATCTTATCATAGGTACGCCAGGTCGCCTTCTCGACCATCTGATCAAGGGCACACTCAATCTTAAAACCCTCAAGTATCTCGTATTTGATGAAGCCGACGAAATGCTGTCGATGGGCTTCTATCGTGATATGGTCAGAATCGGCGAATTTCTGCCAACGCGCCGTTGCTCGGCCATGTTTTCGGCAACCATGCCTGACAGCGTCAAAAGGCTGGCAGGCCAGTTCCTGCACAACCCTGACTTTCTGACCTTCAGCGGCGACGGCGTTCATGTCTCTGAAATGGACCACATTTTTTATGTCGCGGATCCGATGCAGAAAGACCGTGCTCTGATGCGTATTATCGAGCTCGAAGACCCTGACAACGCGATCATTTTCTGCAATACCCGCAACGAAGTCGAATACGTGGCTGCAATTCTCAAACGTTTCGGTTATGACGCTGATCAGATCAGCGGCGATCTCAGTCAGAATGCCCGCGAACTGGTCATGGCAAAGCTCAAACAGAAAAGTCTCAGATTTCTGGTTGCGACAGACATCGCAGCCAGAGGCATAGACATAAGCAATCTCGAATACGTTTTCATTTATGATATGCACAAAGATACCGACCAGTATATTCACCGGGCTGGCCGAACCGCCAGAGCCGGTAATCGCGGTGTCGCCATAAGCCTGGTCAGCCAGATCGAAGCCGTCGATCTCAAAAAATTCGCCAAAAGAGCCGGTATTTCACTCGAAGAACGACCGCTGCCAACCGAAGAACACGTCAGACAGCGCCTTTCTGAAAAACTGGCTGCCCACCTCGAAGGCAGTCTCAGGGATGCCTCGACAGCGGTCAAGGAACGAATGAAACGCTACCACGGCCTGTTGACAGAGCTTAACGACCATGAGCACGGCGAAGAGATGCTGCTGATGCTCATAGACTCATTCCATCAGCAGCTGATCAGAATCGGCCGCGGCATCGATCACGAGTCTGTCGCAATCCCGGCCTCAAATGCTTCAACCCGAAAGCCTGATCAGGAACGTCACCGATCGTATGGCGGCGAACGCGGTGGTCAGCGCGGTGGACAACGCGGCGGCGAGCGCGGCGGCCAGCGTGGCCCACGTCGGCGCAGCTGAAACCAGAAGCAGAACTTTTAACAAACCCTTTTCACGCGGCAGTTTTTATTGCCGCATGACAGGTATTGCACTTTTAAGCATTTCTTGCTTAAATATCTGCCTGAAATTTAAACTAAATTGCGAAAGGAGTTCATAGACAATGACCAGTTCAACAACGCATGAATTCAAAACCGAGGCCCGTCAACTTCTTGACCTGATGATTCATTCAGTCTATTCGCACAAGGAAATCTTCCTGCGCGAACTGATTTCTAACGCTTCTGACGCACTCGACAAGCTCAGATTCGCTTCGCTGACCAACGAAAATCTTCGCAAACTTACCGATGATCTGCATATAAGACTGTCGACCGATGATAAAAACCGCACTCTTACCATTGCAGACAATGGCATCGGCATGACTCGCGAAGAAATCATCAATTATATCGGTACGATCGCCAAATCGGGCACCGCCGAATTTTCAGACATGCTTAAAAAAGCAGCCGAAAAGAAAGAAAGTGCCCCGGAACTGATTGGCCAGTTCGGCGTCGGCTTTTATTCAAGCTTCATGGTCGCCGACAAGGTTGAACTGATCAGCCGCAAGGCCGGCGAAAACGAAGCATGGCTTTGGTCTTCGAATGGCGAAGGCAGCTATACAATCGCAGAAAGCAGCCGCGAAAACTGCGGCACAACGATCACTCTGCACCTCAAGCCCGAAGACAAAGACGACGAAGACTTTCAGGATTTCACTCAGGAGTGGGTGCTTCGCCAGGTCGTCAAAAAGTATTCTGACTTCGTCGGTTACCCGATCAAAATGCAGATCGAACGCACCAGCATCGAACGCGATGAAAACGGCAAGCCCAAAGAGGGCGCCAAAGAGCAGACGGTTATCGAAGATGAAACCCTCAACTCGATGAAGGCAATCTGGCTGAGACCAGAAAAAGAAGTAACCGAAGAAGAATACCGCGAATTCTACAAGCACATCAGCCACGACTGGAACAGCCCCCTAAAATGGCTGTCTTTCAAAGCCGAGGGCACCTCAAACGAATTCAATGCCCTGCTTTTCATCCCTGAAAAACCCGGATTTGACCTGTTCATGCCCAATTCAAAACGCGGTATCAACCTCTATGTTAAACGCGTTTTCATCATGAACGACTGCGAAGACCTGATTCCTGACTATCTGCGGTTCGTCAAGGGCGTCGTCGATTCAGAAAACCTCTCGCTCAACATTTCGCGAGAGATTCTGCAGCATGACCGTCAGATTCAGACGATTCGCAAAACCGTTACCCGCAAGGTTCTCGATGCACTCAAGAAAATGCTTGCCGACGACCGCGAAAAATATATCGCCTTCTGGAAACAGTTTGGCGCCGTAATCAAAGAAGGCCTGTTCAAAGAACCGGGCAACAGTGAGAAACTTTTCGACTGCTGCCTGTTTCAGAGCACCGCTTCGAGCAGCGATTACTACACCATGGCCGAGTATCTTGAACGCATGAAGCCTGAACAGGACAAGATCTTTTATCTGACCGGTGAATCACGCGAAGTGATCGAAAACAGCCCCCATCTTGAAGCTTTCAGAGACAAAGGCTATGAAGTTCTGCTGCTGACCGACCCCGTTGATGAAGTCTGGGTACAATACTGCAATGAATACAAGACGAAGAAAATCAAATCTGCGGCCCGCGGCGCCCTTGAACTCGGCTCTGAAGAAGAACGCAAAAAGACTACTGAGACCCTTAAGCAGAAAGAAGAAGAATGGAAATCTCTGCTCGAACTGATTCAGAAAAAGCTCGACAAGCACATCAAAGCCGTTAAGCTTTCTGGTCGCATGAGTACTTCTGCTGCCTGCCTGGTCAGCGAAGAAGGCGAAATGACCCCGCACCTTGAAGCGCTGTTGCGTGCTTCGGGCAAAGATGTGCCACAGGTTAAGCGCACCCTTGAGCTTAACCCCGGGCACCCGCTGCTGAGCAAGATGCACGAACTGTTTGCCCGAGACAATAAAAACCCACGACTTGAAGAATATGCCGAACTGCTGTTTGGTCAGGCACTTCTCGCTGAAGGCGGGCAACTGCCGGATCCGGCCGGGTTCAACCGCAAGGTTGCCGAGCTGATGGCAGGAGCTTTGTGATCAACTGCCGCCCGGGTAAACCGGGCGGTTTTATTTTTATAAGGAAAATGTATGCAGGCAAAAACAAAAGCACATTCAAATCACGTATCAATCGACATAAACATCAAGGTTAAAGGCAAATTTCCCGCTGGTGACAGTCTTTACATAACCGGCAACATTGAAGAACTCGGCAGTTGGGACCCGGCGGGGCTCAAGCTGCCGCGCAACCCCGATGGCGGTTACTCTCTTGCCATCGCTGCAGAAAAAAACAGCATCGTCGAGTTCAAATTGACCCGTGGCGACTGGAAAACTCAGGCGATATGCGACAAGAAGGTTGTGCCACCCGAAAATGTTGTGGTTAAAGCCAGCCGCAGCAAAAAAATCAACCTCACTATCCATGACTGGCTCGACCGGCAGGTTCTCGAGTCAGACCCGGTCAAAGGACGCCTGATGAGCTACAACGGCCTTGCCTGCAAAAAACTCAAATACCACAGACCGATACAGATCTGGCTGCCGGATAGCTATTCGGAAAAAGGCAGGCCCTGCTCAGTTATTTATATGCATGACAGTCAGAACCTTTTTGAGCCTGCAACCGCGTTTGCAGGTGTCGACTGGAAAGTTGACGAAACCATCTCAGAAATGCTTGCCCAAAAAGAAATAAGGCCATGCATAGTGGTAGGAATTCCCAATTCTCCCGACAGAATGAAAGAATTGAACCTGTTTACTCCAGAAGGCAAAGCCTATGCCGAGTTCGTGGTTAAAGAAGTGAAGCCTTTTGTTGAAAGCCGCTTCAACGTATCTTCGAACCGGCACGACAATGCGGTGATGGGTTCTTCAATGGGCGGTCTGATGTCGCTGCAGATGCTTCTCGCATACAGCGACGTATTTGCTCTCGCCGGCTGTCTTTCGAGTGCTTTTCAGAAAACTGACGGCAAAATTTTCACCCAGATACGCAAAGCTACAAAATTGCCACTGGATTCGCGTATCTATCTAGACACCGGCGAATTCGAACCACCTATTGCAGAGAGCTTTTTCGAAATGGTTGAACTGCTCAAAACCAAAGGTTATGAAGAAGACAAAAACCTTTTCGGCTTCTTCGATGCAGAGGCGACCCACAGCGAAGCAGCCTGGGCCAGAAGACTGCATGTGCCGCTTAAATTTTTGCTGGGGAAAAATTAGTTTGACATTAAACTAATTTGGTGTAATATCAAATTAGATGTTACTAAATTGATATCAATAAGGAGATAAGTATGAAAATTAAGTTTTTTCTGCTCGCAGTGATTTTAACCGCCACCTTCGGCATCAACCTTTATGCAGGCGCTGGCTGCGCCAGCTGTGAACATGACCATGGCACCGAAGTCAAGGCAGCTACCGAAGTTAAAACTGAAGTAAAAGCCGATGATTCATGCCCTGATGGCGTCTGCGCCTCTGACAAGCACGAGCACAAATCCACTGAAGCCGCTGCCAAAGAACCTGTAAAAGAATCTGGCGACGCCCCGGCTACAGTTAACACTCTCGGCCTCAAGACCCTTATCAGCAGCGGCGTTCCCCTTACCATTCTCGATGCCAGATCAGGTAAATATGATGATGGCAGAAGAATCCCGGGTGCCCAGTCACTCAATGCGGAATCTAAAGCCGAAGAAATCGCTAAAGTCCTTCCCAACAAAGAGTCACTGGTAATAACCTACTGCGCCAACCTCAATTGCCCTGCCAGCCACAAGCTCTATACCCACCTCAAATCGCTTGGTTATACTAACCTGATCGAATACCCGGAAGGGATCGACGGTTGGGTAGCCGCCGGCAACCCGGTTAATGCACCCAAATAAGCGTTAAACGCCTTTCAGCAGGCGCTGCCCCTAAAAGGCAGCGCCTGTTTTATTTTAGCTCAAACGGTCATTCTTACAGATTTTGCTTTTAATCCATGCCTTTTATCACTATAATTGCAGCATACAAATCTGTCGGAGGCACACATTGAAAACGATTATCAGAGCATCCCTGATGTGTTTCCTTTGTTTTCTAGTTCTGGTCAACACAGGAAATTCTGCAGTAGTAACCCTTTCAGATGGTTCTACCCAGGAAGCGGACAAGGTAACTTACAGAAACGACACGGTCATCATGCAGCTCGGCTCTGAAACAACCGAACTGGCAAGAAATGACATAAAAAACATCAGCTTCAGCGCTCGCCAACAGAAAAAAGAGAACATGGCAACCGACAGCAGCGACCTCGCTGCTTTTATGCCCAGAGCTCTTGAACTGTTGAACAAATTCCCCGATGCTCAGTCGATACTGGTCAGCGAAGAAGGTAACTACCAGCACCGCAAGGATGGCACCAACCTTTCGCGTTACCGCAGCATTTCTTATATCGCCAAAGAAGAGGCCCTCTGGGAAGCCCAGGTTTCGCTCAGCTTCGACCCGAACCGCGAGCGAATCAGGGTTCTGCACGCCAGGTGTCTGCTGCCTGACGGCACTGTTCACAACCTGCAACCCGATCAGATAAAAATCTCAAAGGGCACTTCAGGCAGCGTCTTCTTCGACCAGTATCAGGAACTCAGCTTCACTATTCCTGAAGTGGCAGTCGGCAGCCTTGTCGATTACTGCTACGAAACCGAAGAATATAACCCGTTCGACCCAAACCTTTTTCAGGGCCGCAACTATTTCCAGTGGAGCGCGCCGGTCGGTGAATCGATATTGCGAGTCAGCGTTCCGCACGAAAAAGAACTGCATTATGTCGCCTATAACTGCCCGGCAGAATTGGCGAAACCCGAAAAAATCGAAGCGGTCGATTCGGTCATCTACACCTGGAAAATGACTGACCTGCCCCCAGTCATTTCTGAGCCGTTCATGCCGCCCTACCGCGACGTCGTTCCGTGCGTCTATTACAGCCTGCACAAAGATTTCACCTATGTTCACAACAAGCTCAAACCAATGTTTGAAAAACGCTTTCAGCTGACAGACATGGTCAAGAAAAAGGTCGATGAACTCATCGAAGGTGCTAAAGATCTGAACGAGAAAATTGCCCGTCTCTACCTTTTCTGCCAGAAAGAGATCAGATACATCTCGATCAAGGGCAATCTCGCCAGCAACCAGGTCGGACACCCGGCTGAGGAAACTCTGAAAAACCGCTATGGCGACTGCACCGACAAGGGCATGCTGCTCGCCACCATGCTCAAGCACATTGGCGTCGAAGCTTACCCGGTTGGCGTCAGAACCAACGATGCCGGCAAAGCCGTAAGAGATATTTCGGTGTTCGACGACAATCACTGCATTACCGAAGTGCATCTCGACGGCCGCATCTTCTATCTCGATTCTACTGCGACCGATTACCGCTACCCCTACTTCAGATCTGACGATCACGACACGATTGCCGACAACACCATGCTCGGCACACGCAATCAGGTGCCTCTTCCCCCGCCCGAAGACAATGCCGTGCATGTTACCCGCAACATTACTCTCTCAGCCGATGGTACGACCCGCATCGACTTCGAAAGCACGCAGAATGGCTCATCTGAAGCAAGCTTTCGCGAATCTGCCCGCAACCTCAAGCCTGAAGAATACGAAAGGCAGATCAGAGAGTCGGTTTCGGCCCTGACCGCTGATTATGTTCTCGAAATCGCCACCCACACCGATCCGCTCGACTTCAATACTCAATTCAAAGCCCGCTCGGCCTATACTCTCAATCGTTTCGCCACCAAATCAGGGCGATATATGATCTTTTCAGTGCCATATTTCGAGCTCGGGTTCTCTGAAGTCAGTCTGCAGAAAAGGCGCTACGACATTCAATACAGCACCTCGCGCCTGCGAACCGACCAGGTCTCGATCAAGCTGCCAGAAACCTTCAACGTCAAGTTTCTGCCACCGGCTCTCAGAGTTCAGAGCCCGTATGTCGAATTCGAAATCATTTATGACCAGCAGGGCGACACCATTAACATCAGCCGGAAACTGGCTTTCCCACGCAGAATCGTGCCGGTGGCCGATTACCAGGCATTCAAGAATGACCTCGAAAGAATCGCCCATTCTTCAAAACAGAAAATCTTTCTTGAAGAGAACGAAGCAAAACCTGAACCCGCTCAGAGCGCATCTGCTACCGTTGATGCTGCAGTTAACGCCTCTGCCACCGAACCACTCACCAGCGAAGGAGACAGCAAATGAAAAAGCTGCTGATAACTCTTATTCTTGCTCTTGCAGTTACTTTTGCCGCCAGTGCCGACGTTCTCTATCTCAACGAAGGTGAAGAAATCGTCGGCCGCCTCAAGGAAATCACCGACGGCAAAATAACTTTTGAAGAGCTTAACCATGGCCTGCGTGAATTCAAAGAAGCTGAAGTTGCCCACATCCTCATTTCAAAAGTGCGCAAAGGGGACGAAATTGAAAACGTCGCCAGCATTACCGAACCGGTAGCAAGCGGCATTCTCAAGACCCTGCCCGATCCGGCACTTTTTCAGAATGCCGATTACGTAACTCTTTATCGCCTTAATGACCTTGAATACGTTTCAGAAAACAAGCTCGTCATCAGAACCCGTGAAATAATACAGATTCTCAAAGAACCTGGGCTGGAAATGGCCAATCAGTCTTTCTACTATTACACCGATCGCGAAGCCTGCGAGCTTGAGTATGCCCATACCTACTCACCCGAAGGCAAGGTTTATCACGTTACCGACGATGCGATCTCTGACGAATCCCTTCTGTCTGGCACTCCCGAATACGCCAGAATCAAAAAATTCAAAATGGCTCTCAAAAAAGTCGATATCGGCAGCATCATCGACTACAGCTTCGTTCGCGAACTTTCGGGCATCGATGAAGTGCAGCCATTTACCCTCTCAAACACCTTCGGTGAACGAGAACCGGTTCTGCATGAAGAACTGTCGGTAACTTTTCCGGCCAGTATGCAGCTGAACAAGCTGCAGATGCAGTGGACCGGAGAAAATACCCCGAAGTTTCATGAGAAAAGCCAGAGCGACAAAAAAGTCTGGAAGTGGATTTTCTCTGACCCCAAAGGTTTCATTCCTGAGCAGAACATGCTGGCGCGCAGTCGCATTTTTCCGAGAGTCGTAATTTATCAGCCATACAGCTGGGAAACAACAGCAAAAAAGCTTGCCGAGGCCTATGATGCCGCCCGCCCGACACCGGCCCTGCTCGATGATTTTATCACCAGAGCCAGACTCAGCGACAAAATGACCACCTACCAGAAAGTCTGCAGACTCTACGAAACGATCAATAAAGACATTCGCGATGTCGGCATGGGAATCGCTCAAATGGGCAGCTTCAAGCCGATATCGACGAATGTGACTCTCACCAAAAAATACGGCAACGTTCAGTCGAATCTCGCTCTGCTGCATTTTGCTCTACAGAAAATAGGTATCGAATCATATCCCGGCTTCTCGGCAGGGAAACGCGAACTGGTTACCGTCAAAGATCACAGCAACCTTGGTCTTGCTGAAGAAACCATTCTGAAAATTGTCATTGACGGCCAGCCGTTTTACACAGACGGTGGCTCGATATACCTGCCTTTCTCATATATTCCGACCTACCTGCAGGGGGCAGTCGCTGTTTTTCACGATGCTGCCGGCGGCAAGTTCTTTTATGACACCCTGCCCCGTCAAACCTTCGACTGGAACCGCTTTGACCGCACGGTGATGGTAAAGATTCTCGAAAACGGCAACATGGATGTGCAGGAATCGCTTCTTTACCGCGGCCCATACGAAGCCGGCATTCGTGAGCTGAAGTCGATCAAAGAGAAAGAAAAGCAGAACTACGCTGAGCGCCGCGTTAAAAAGGTGCATCCGCGTGCAGTTCTGCAGAGTTTCGGCTTCTCTGACATGAACGATCTCAACGGACCGGCAGTGCTGACCTTGAAATACACCATACCCGAAGCAGCTCAGCTGGCCTCAGACAAAATCATGACCTTCACCAACTTCTGGGTAAACTATGATTCAGGCTCTGCCAGCCTTGCAACCCGCACTTACCCGATGCAGTACTGGGCAACAGAAGAAAATCAGCAGACCATAGTTTTTGAAATGCCTGAAAACTTCAACTGGGTTACCTGGAACAAGCAGTATCAGCACGTATCGCCGGCACTGGCTTTCATGTCGAATCTCAATCAGAACGGCCGGCAGCTGATCTATTCAGACCGCTTCATCGCCAGAGAAGATGAATTTTTGAGTGATGCCGCCTACCAGAATTATCGCCAGTGCATTCTGACGATGAGCGAACTGGCCAACCAGTGGATAATTCTTGAAAAAACTGAACCCACAAAAAAGGAACTGTCTGAACAGACTCCAGAAGCAGCAAAAAAGCCGGCCGACACTGCCAAACCAACTGAAGCTTCCGAAGAAGAAGACAACGAAGAAGAAACTGAAGATTCTGAATGACCTCAGAACCTGCCTTTATTAAGCGAATTTCAGCACCACTGGCCGCCTGGCTGGTGGTGCTTGTTTTTCCTTTTCTATATTTTTTCAGTGAACTGCACGCCACTTTTCTGCTCGAAATAAGCTCAGGAGCAGGGGCAGTATGGTTGGGGCTGCAACTATTGAGGCGGCAGCTCAACCTGAGCATTCAAATGCGCTCTGTAGTGTTTATGATTCTGGTCTGGCTTTTTCTTGCCGCCAGAAGCGTCTGGGTATCGGTCGACCCCGCTGTTTCGTGGCCGGTATTTATCAAAGCTGCCGCACTCGGGCTGGTCAGTCTGGTTATTGCTGCTCTTCTCACATCTGCAGGTAACAACTCAGTATTTTACCGGGCAGCAGCCTGGGCCGGCATCATCCATGGGGTTATCGCCGTTCACGAATACATCGAAGCACCGCCCATTCCGCTTACCTGGCTCGACCCGGCTGCGCGCAGCCTGTTTCGCACCAGATGCGCAGGCATTTTTACTGACCCGAACGTTTTTGCCGCATTTCTTGCCGCTCTTTTCATTCTCAGCCTCGGCCTTCTGCTCAATGCCAGCAGTCGTTCTGAACGGGTTCTGGCGGGGACTGCCATTCTGCTTGAAGGCCTTGCCATCTTCACGACTCTGAGTCGCGGCGGCTGGATTGGTCTTGCTGCCGGGCTCTTCACCGCTGCTGTTCTCA
>DAOQWI010000057.1:0-17324 GCA_035342015.1 Candidatus Ozemibacteraceae bacterium
TCAGTTGATTTTATCGAATTCTTCGGCGGGCATCGATTCGTCTTTCCAGTTGATGATGGTAAAACCGGCGATCGGGTATGGCGGGTGGTAATCGCCGCCGCCGCGCACGAAGGTCGTGTCGAACGAGTTGCGCCGCACTACCGGCTGGTCGTTACGCAGCGAACCATTGAGATACGGCGTCGCCTTGCGGTTGCGCAAATGAATCATCGAACCCATGTGCCGCAAAATGAAGCGGCAGTTTTTGTCGATCCACGGAAAGCTGCGCATTTCAGGGCTCTGAATATTGCCGAGTTCGTTGCGCACCTTGTCGGTGCCGTTAGCGTGGCTCCAGCGGGCGTTCAGTTCAGCAGAGTCTATCAGCAGCGCATTAACCGTCATTTCTGGCATGCGAAAGCCGGAACGCGGGTATTTCATCGCCAGCTGGAAAATGCGGTCGGCAATGTTCCAGGGGCCGAGCGTCGGGTCGGGCTCGCCTTCGCCGATTTCCTTTTCGGCCTGATCAAGAATCGATTCAATGATCTTGTCGCGGGCACCCGCCAGAATTGTGCCGGTCATATAGGCGCGTGCGCCAATGCCTTCATAAACCGCTGTCCGCTTCATGGCACTTTTGATACCGAAGTGAGACACTTTTTCGCCGGGGGGCGTTTCGGCGTTCGTTGCCGGCTGCAGGTATTCACGCAGTTTCTTGAGTGCCGGGTGCGCCGGCACTCCGGCAGCTGTGACCGGAATAATTTCGGGCGGCTGTTTCGGCAGTGAAAAGAGCGAATTTATCGCCGGGAAATTGAGGGCGGTCATCGGCAGCCGTTTATCGTAAGGGCCGGTGCTCAGCCGCGGCGGAAAGACGATACCGGCGAGCACCAGTTCGTTGATATTTTCATCGTCAGCGAGGGCCATGGCAATGTCGTAATCGATGACCGTCGTCATCTCGTTGCGCAGAAACTGCATCGGGTTCGAATAGTCGAACCAGATGCGCCCCATCGACAGCACCATGCAGCCGTTTTTGTCGGTGCCATTGCGCGGTTCTTTGGTGTATTCCTTGAAGCCGAGGGTATAAGTCTGCGGATTATCGGGGTTGGCATTAAAATCGCCGGCGATGTAGACATCTTTTTCGCAGAAAATCGTCAGAGACTTCCAGGGTGGGCAGCCCCAGATACGCAGCGGCACCTCAGAATAAAGCAGAATCTTGTCTTCCTTGTTCTGGTATTCCCAGCCAAAGAAAAGATCATACACCGCTTCGCCAGGTTTGGCCGGGTTACGCCACTTCGATTCAGAAAAACCCTTGAAGCTGCTGCCAGCTTTAAGAATTGTCGGGGCCGGCTTGCGGGCATTGCGGTAATAGAGCGGATTCAACGGCGGCAGTTTCTGCGGGCGGGCGCCGTGGTAGCCATCCTGAACGAAGCTGTTGATCATTTTGCCGCCCTTGATGTCGGCGTACATTTCGAATTTATCGGGGTCGGTCGAGTCGTTACCGGCCTTGATCGTGCCGCGCTTGCCGTTGATAAAATCGACCTGTACCGGTGATTCGGCTCTGATAAAGCCCGGTGTCGAAATCTTTTCCATTTCGATAAGGTCGGCACCACGATCAAAACTGCCGCGGCGCGTAAAATTGATCATCTCATGGCCATAAAGCCGACCGCTGCGCATTTCACCGGGAATGACACGAAAAGGCCCGTAGCCACCGACATCGAGCACCTGCCCGTCGTAGAAAAGAAAATTACCCGGCACCACCTTTTCGATAATCGTCGATATTTTGCGGCAGGCATCTTCGACCTGCCCCACCGCTTCGAGCAGAAAATAACGATGCGACTCGTCGACGGTTTTGCTTTCTGCACTGTTCTGCGACTTTATCAGCTTGACCCTGACCTTGAACTTGCCGGACTGCTTCATTGCCGGCAGCTCGACCGAACCACTGTAGGTGCCACGCTCGTTTTTATCGAGGCGCAGCAGCTCAAAGCTCTGCAGATGATTATAGCGGTTTTCGCTCGCAGAAGGCCAGCCTTCTGCGGGAATATAGGGGTTGCCGTGTGTAACGAACTGATAATCGGCTCGCATTTCAGCAAGCACACAATGCAGGCCGGCTTCGGCAACGCTGAGTGCCAGGTAATCACGGGCAGATCTGGAAAGCAGATGAATCTGCCCACGCTGAAAGTTCAGAACCGCCCCGGCAAGAATGCCGAGAACGAGACAGACCATAAGAACCACGATGATCGCCTGCCCGCGCCGCACAAGTCTGTTCATGGATGCACCCCGTTCAGCTTGCCCCTGACATTGAAGCAGGTACGAACCCGGTGTGCGATACGTTCAGAACTGTCGCGCGGGTCGCCTTTTCTGACAAACGAAGCGCTGACATGCACCAGATATGGCCCGGTACCGTCAAGTTCGTAAGGCTCAGGAGTAATAAGACTCTTAAAAGGCAGAGACGGCGAGAAAGACTTCAGGTTAACCGGCTTGCGGTTGGTGGTAAACACCAGCATGTCTCTGATACCGTCGCAAACCTTTTTCTCGTGAACACCGCCCGGAGTACCGGGAAGGTCGCCTTTGGCGATCCGGAACAGATCACTCGTGCCATCATCGCACTTGCGCAGTTGATATTCGATGATCTCTTCGCGCAGAAATTCGGGGGCAGGAGGCTTGACCGCGAAATCAAACACCTGCCGGCGCAGCACAAGAACCTTGCCTTCGTTGGTGTACATCAGCTTGTCGACTGTCTGCCGGTTCGTCTGAATCGGGTATTCAACCCAGTTGGCATTGCGGATATCATTGCCGAGATGAGCGAAAAAACGACGGGCACTCTCGTTGACACCGATATGTTCGAGTGCGGTCTTTATGGTGCGCACCTCAGCAAAGAACAGACGATAAACGACCAGCATCAGCAGTGAAAACAGGCCGGCAACGATGATGATTTCCATCAGAGTTACGGCACGGCGACGATTTTTTTCTCTGATCATGGCTTCACCACTGGTCGCTGTGCGTCGTAACGACTTCAAATTCGACGGGCTTTCCATCGTCTGTAGATTTCCAGGCAACGTTGACCCGGATAAGCTTCAGGCCGGAAGGAAAATCCTTGCTCGAGGAAGGAACATCTTTGATACTGATGGTGCGGCGGTATTCAACACCGGCGATTTCTACGACCGGAACAAAACCGTCAGGGTTTTTGTCATACTGGTTATCAGCAGCCTTGAAGTCGGCAAGCAGCGTATTATGACCGGGGTCGCCATCTGTGCCCAGCTCGGCTGAACGGGCGGCTCGAACTGCCTCGACAGCCTGATTGGCCAGAAAAATGGCGTTTTCGTAATTGCGAACTTTTGAAACCCCGGTGAAGCTGCTCGATATTGTCCAGCCGATAATGAAGACGACGGTCATCAGCAGACCGGCAATCATGACTTCGACAAAAGTCATGGCCGCCCTGCTGCGTGGTTTCAGCAAGCTTTTCAACAGGCCGATTTTCATGTTACCCGACAATTTTATCATACGAAGCCATCTGGCTCATCAAAAATTGCGAAATAAAAAGGGCTGCGGCACGGTCGGCTGCAGCCCTGATTTTGAGCGAAAATTTCTTAGAAGAGGTCGGCAGGGTTAAGACCTGCTTCCATGATAAGCATGTCGGGGTTTCTGACGTCGCCACCGCTGCGGCTATCCTGGCGGGCCGGGCCTTCGCAGATTTCTTTAACCAGTTTCGGGTCGAATCTCGGATTTTCGAGATTCGAATTCTGCGGATTCGGGGCATCGGCGGTTGGAACCCAGACGAAGTCAGGGTGATTCTTGCGCGATTCGCCGGTCCATTCGCCGGAAACGATATTGTTGTTCTCGTCGAGAATCAGGTTATAGGTGTATCTGACGGTAAACCACTTGGTGCCAACGTAATCAGGGTGAACGTCGTCATTAACATACCAGCAGGTGGTGGTGACTTTGAGTTTGCGATCGTCGAACCAACCGGTCGTCCAGTTCGATTCGAACTTGTAGATCGGGAAGTTCCAGACCATGCGGCCAGATTCGATATCGCAGATCATGGCGCCTTTACCTGATGCAATGTAGTTGATCAGCAGGCGATGAAATTCGTCAGGGTAAATATCATCGGGATCATCACCGGAATTGCCCCAGTTACGGTTACCGTAGAAGTTACAATAGGTATTCATGTAGATTTCAGAGAGAATACCTTTCTGGTCAGCGGTCTTGAATTCAATACCGTTGCGCAGGCGGGCAATGGTCGGCTCGGGAGTAAGAATCGAAGCGGCTGACCAGCCATTGCAGTGGCCTTCCCAGTTTTCGGCATTGGGATTATAGTGATGATTGCGCACGTCCGATTCCCAGGCGTGGGCGCCAGGGTTTTTACCGGTGCGCGACTGGGCATAGGCATCGTATTTTTGAAATGGCGACGGACTATGGCCGGGCCAGCCCTTTACCAGAAAGCCTTTTTTGCGTGACCACCAGTCGCCAGACCAGGGGGCCGGCTTGATTTCACCTTTGGCAGAACCATCATTGGCGATGGCGGCGAACGGAGCGGTTACAACCAGTAATGCAACTATGAGAATAAGCTTTTTCATCAGTATTCACCTCCGTTGTTGCGGCCGGACTGGGGCAGCGGCGTCGGGGCGGAAGGGGGGACGAGTCTGACTTTGCGGTCGCGGTTTTCTGAAGAAACCGCCCAGGGTGAACCCTGCTGCCACAGCTGAGTGAGATTGGTACTGCCGCGGGCTTCCTCGATTTCAACCTGATAGGTGGCGCCACGCGAACGATAGGCGGCGAAAGTATCAGCGTGCTGTTTATCAGGAGCTTTGTTTTTCTGAGCGACAGTGCGTTTGAAAGACAGACCGCCGATATTGCGAATTTTGGAAAACTTTTTGGCAAGCGACTGGCCACGGTAAGCCGAGAAGCCGTCAGCACCCTGCACAGCATTATTGGCACGGGTTATCGGGAATGCCGGCAGATCGTAGGGAACTACGGTATCTTCGGCGACCAGAGGCTCAGAACTGTTCGGATCCACGTCTCTTTCAGAAAACTTCATGCCTTCTGCGGTCGGAAAAATATCAAGAACTCTGACCGGGCGAAGGTCTGCCGTCGAAAGATACAGAACGGCCTGGTTTTTTACTTCGCCACCGCGGGCGTAGACGTGCAGAACATAGCATTCCTGGCCATTGAGTTCTTTGCGGGCGCGAACTTTGAAAACCCAGTTGACCGGAGGCAGCCAGACATCGCCTTCGGATTTGAGATCGCGATAAGAGGCTTCAAGAACCCAGCGATCACCGACCTGCCAGGCAGGCACAAAACCTTCGCCGTCTGCGGCGAAAGCACTACCGGAAGCCAGTGCTGCCAGGAGCAGCAACACGCTGAGAAGCAGATTTCGTTTCATTTCGACCTCCAGAACGCTTATAACGTAATGTACAACAATTCTAAGAAATTAAACATGAACCGTCAAGGCCTAAAAACCCAGAAAATAGCAACAGGGCAACCCCACCCTCATCCCTGCGTCTTCCCTGCGTCTTCCCTGCGTCTTCCCTGCGTCTTCCCTGCGCAAGCAGGGATATAAGCGATTATCAGTAAGATTCCAGCCTCCGCGGGAATGACGCCACCTACTCGGGAATTACAGTTATACTGAATGGCGGGTGAAAAAGTTTTGGGGAAATAAAAAAACGCGCCTACCAGGACTCGAACCTGGGACCCCAGGATTAGGAATCCTGTGCTCTATCCACCTGAGCTATAGGCGCAGCTTTAATGGTTGCATTTTACCAGTATCTTCTGGCAAAATCAAGTTGAAGTTATTCAGGGAGACATGTATTGAAAAAGACAGTTTTACTGCTGATATGGGTGTTTTTGTGCCTGGCCGCACATGATCTGCGGGCCGAAGATACCGGCAAGCTCATCAACAACAAATGCCGTGCCAATCTGAAGATGCTCAATGAAACCACGGCGAAATTTCTCGCCGAAAACGATTCCGGTCTGCCTTCATGGGCCAATCATCAGACGGTCACCATGTCACTGGTCGACCGCAAATACTTTGCCGAAGAACTGGTTCCACCCACGCGCGACTGCAAATATTATCTCGTGGCGGTCAGTCGCGAGGATTACCAATGGTATTGCGATCTGCATGGCGTTCTCGAAGGCGAAAAAACCGTGACGTTCATGTATCACGAACACCGGCTGATGGGCAAAACAACCTCGCGCTACAACAACATTGAAAAATACCGCAACCATGTCAAAGACATGCTGCGCTGGACAGAGTACAACCCCACTCCAGTGGAAAAGCTGAAATATCATTACAACATGAACCCGCTGACAACGATTCTGCTGGCTGTCGGTGGAGCTTTTCTACTGATCTTTGTCTACCGCAATATCACATGAAACACGTCATCCCTGTTTATCAACGGGGCACAAAACATGGATAAAATGAGATCCCCGCTTGCGCGGGGATGACGGAACACTTATGCAATTCTTGGAGACGGAACACTATGCAATTCTTGCGTGACAGAGGACTATTGGTCTGTCAACATTGAACATGCAAAATCAGTTACCTCTACGTCATCCCTGCGAAGGCAGGGATCTAAGCCTTATCGATGAGATTCCCGCCTTCGCGGGAATGACGATAAAACTACAGATTCAACTTTGACAAAGGGCTAGCTTCGGCAACTATATCTTCGATAAACGCAGAGAGCGGGTTTATTTCAGGGGAAGCCTGAATTCTTCGGCGAACTGAGCGAGCATCGTGTCGATCCAGTAACCGCCGAAGCCCATTTTGCGGGCCTTGAGCAGATTCAGAATAGCCTTACCCTTCTGATTTTGCTGCGACCAGGCCATGGCAAGCACGACATAGGCCCAGCCAGTTTTGTGCGAGCGGCCTTCAAGATATTCAATGGTCTTGATCGGCTGATGCAAAGCAAGGTGCAGTGACGCCAGATCAACAAGCAGAAATTCGTTGGTCGGATTCAGGTGAAGAGCGAGAGTAAGCTCTTCAAAAGCATCGAGAAAGGCGCCGCGGCCGGCAAGAATCAGGCCCAGTGCATGGTGTGCATCGGCGTTTTCGGGGTTATCGGCAATTGCCTGTCTGGCAAAACGCTCAGCGAGATTGTAATCGGATTCACTTGAAGAACCGAGAAGTGACAGATAGAAATAGATACGGCCAAGTTCAAGATAACCTTTCCCCATGCCTTCGGGCAGGGTGACCGAATCTTCATAATGACGCCAGGCCTGACGCAGCAATTCAGTATTGCCAAGACGCAGACCGTCTTCCATCATTTTGTGGGGCTCGATTATCGGAATCCCGCCTTCGAGAACTCTTATCGAAAGAGCTGAAGCTGAGTTTGCAAAAATGCAAAGCAGTGCAGTTGTCATAATAAGCAAATATTTATTGCCAATAGACATTTTTATCCTCCTGATGTTATAAATACCTGTATTATTCTCTATCATGCAGCGGTCCTAAAATCCAGAAAAAAAATGGCACAGAATCCAGTCGATGAGAAGAGTTTCAAGTCACGCCTGAATGAACCGCAGGTGTGGATATTTTTGTTTGTATTTTTTGCCGCTCTGCCGCTGCTGATCTATTATCACACCTATCGGCTCTATCTCGAAGATAATTTTCAGCGCAACCGCAACTCGATGGTTAACGCCTACCAGCGTGAACTAAGTTCTTTCAGTGTTAAATCGACAAACCGGCAGATTTTTCAGCAGCTGTTTCAAAGTTTTCGCGACACCTACAGAAAGGCTTATGTCGACAAGGCGCAACATGCGAACCTGGTTCGCAACCTGCTTCAGGATATCCCGTCGAATTCATCGATCATCATCTGGGATGACCGCGGCCACATTTCACCTGGCAGTCTTATCAACATGCAGGCCTCAGGAACGGAAAACATCGAGAAATTCGTTGATCTGCTCCTGACCGCATTTGAAGAATTTTCAGCCGGTTCAAACCTGCAGACCCTGCATCAGATTAAAAAGTTCGAGCAGCAGCATTCCCCGTTCTTTGCCGGGCTGGCACCGCTTCTTGGGCGTGGTTTCCCGGTATCTCAGGCATTAACAAGCCCCAACCAGGTAACCGGCAACTACCTTTCCGCTTCTGAAGTATTTTTCTTCTGGGATTTCTTCAACAGCAAAAGCAATACCCTCGGTGGCTTTGCTGTAATTGTGCCACTGAAAAATCTGTCGCCGGTCTTTGGACTCAAGCAGGTTCTCAGTCGCGACATCGGCGCCACTCCCGAAAACTCATACGGCTTTTTCGATCAGACTTCTGGCGAAGTAGCCATTGCTTATCAGCCCCT
Organism: Candidatus Ozemibacteraceae bacterium; assembly: GCA_035342015.1. Lineage (GTDB taxonomy): Bacteria > Muiribacteriota > Ozemobacteria > Ozemobacterales > Ozemobacteraceae > Rifleibacterium. Next base: position 8,250 of record DAOQWI010000057.1, read on the forward strand.
GCTGCCGGTAGCCCGCAACGTCATCAAATTGTTTGAAAATGGTCTTGCCAATCCATTTTTTGTTGAAGACTGGGTTCTTTTTGTGCAGCCCCACCCTGACAGTTCCAGTGCCAGCGTTTTCAGCCTTTTTTCGACAGTTCCGCTTCGCGAAGCTTTTGACAACGACCTGCAGTCGACACGCATAGTGCTCATCCTTCTATTGCTCTCGGCCGCATTCGTCTTTTTTCACTATTATCGCCTGACCAACACCAGTGGTCTGTCGCTGCGCCAGAAAATGGCGGCCCTGTTTTTCATGTGCATGCAGCTGCCGGTTTCAATTCTAATTTTCCTTGGAATCAGGTTTTCGATCAGTCAGGGCATTCTGCTGAATAAAGAAGCCGAAGCCCGTCTTACCGAGCTGATCAAAAAGGTCGACTCTTCTACTTCAGGCCATTACCGAAACGTTAACGAATGGCTCAAATCGATCAAGAATCTGCCCGAAATGGTCGAGCTCGACAAGAATCGTCTGCGCGAGACTTTTTTCAGATTTGTTCGTTCAGAACAGCTTGAAACCTTTTATCTTATCGGGCTCGACGGAAAAATCGAGTTCGATATCGATAATCTGGCCGGCGACAATGCCAACAACCGTCTTTTCATACAGGAACTCGGCATGCGCATTCTTGCCAACGACTCCAGCGATATGACTGCCGCCACAGGTATCACCGCTCTCGACGACGGTCTTTTCGATCTGGTGACCCGCCGCACCGGCGTAATGCACCAGATTATCTGGCCAGGGAGCAACCTGCACAAGTTCATATTTTCTGACGTCGTTACCACCAGCGACGGCCGAAAATTCGCATCAATAGCGACAATTTCCAAAACAGAGCTTGACCGCAAATATCTGCGCCAGGCGGTTAATGACCAGGCACAGGTTTACCAGGGGTCTGCCGAGCTCATCATCCTGAAGGAAGACGACATCTCAGAAACGATTCCGAAGTTGTCACCCGTCTTCAAGGCCAATCTGCTGCCGCTGATTGCGGCCAGCAATTTCTCGAACAACATCGCCTCTGACCTGCTGCGAGACGATACCGAACCGATGCTTGTCGCCATCGGCCGTGGCGTTATCGCGCGTGATTTCCTTATTGGCGCGCGCTTCAGCTGGAACCGCATCATGGAAACCATCAATTTCACCTACATGCTGGTCGGTCTGGGGCTTTTCTTCAGTCTCGCGGCATCACTTTTTCTGATCACCATACTTATCAAAGAGTTTCTCGCACCGGTTTCGGTACTTTCCAACGGTGCCAGAGCCATAAGCAACGGTGACCTGGAGCTTAATCTGCCAGTCTTTGCCAAAGACGAACTCGGCGAGTTGTCGACGATCTTCAATCTGATGACCAGGCGTCTGCGCAACCGCCTCACTGAGCTGACTGTGCTTTACAATCTTACCCAGAAAGCATCGACCACTCACAGTCAGCGCGAAATCTTCGAGCTGGCGGCCGAAAATCTGCAGCAGCATCTGAACGCCATTTCCTCAGGAACAGTCTGGGTAGGCCGCAACGACAACGAATCAGACCTGTATCTCTCTGAAAGCCTCGACCAGGCAGAGACAGAATCGATAAAGACCTGCGCCAGAGCATCTCTGCGCAACTGCCGTGAGACTCTCGATACCGACGAGAAAACCGGCAAGCATTACCTCAGCCTGCCACTCTATTTTGAAGACCGCAAATTCGGGGCTGTCTACCTGGTGTTCGATCAGAACCGCTTCGGCGAAAAGAAAGTATTCTCTGACGACGAAAAGAACTTTATGGATACGCTGCGGCATCACCTTGGGCTGATCATCGAAAATCAGCGTCTTTTCGAAGAAGCAATTACCGACGGCCTGACAAAGCTCTACCTGCGCCGGTTTTTTCTGGCGAGTCTCGACAAGGAGATCAGCCGTTCAAAGCGCTATCAGCTCGAACTCTCTCTGTTGCTGCTCGACATCGACAATTTCAAGAAATTCAATGATACCTACGGTCACCAGGCGGGCGACCATGTTCTCAGGGAAACCGCCCAGCGACTGACCGAAAATATCAGAGCCGTCGACACACCCGGCCGCTACGGTGGTGAAGAAATTGCGCTGCTGCTGCCGCAAACCGGCATAAAAGATGCGTATGTTGTAGCAGAGCGCATTCGCAAGGCCATAGAAAATGCTGAATATAATTTTCGCAACCTCAGCATGAAAGTCACGGTTTCAATTGGTGTCAGTTCGCTGCATATGCGCAACCTCAGCATGGAAGAACTCGTCGACGAAGCCGACCGGGCCCTGTATGTAGCAAAAAGCAAAGGCCGCAATCAGGTTCGAATCGCTCCGGAGGCTATGTAATGCAAAAATTCAGTCATAAATTACGCGCCTTCACCCTTGTTGAGATTCTCGTCGTTCTTTTTCTGGTCGGGCTGGTAGCCCTGCCGTTCACCAATATGTTTCTTTTCGGAGTTCAGGGCAGCCATGACAATGCCGAGCATGTTCTCTCCTACAATCTGGCCCGTGAAAAACTTGAAGAAATAAAGGGTCTGCCGTTCGAGGTCATCAAATCAGACTACGAAAATTTCAGAGAAGTTTTTCAGGACCGCCAGAAATACGATGAGGCCTATTACAACGAGGCATCGTTCGAGAAATACTTCTCCGACGTTTTCACAGACCGCTCGCTCAACGACAGTGAACTGAAAACCACCTTCACGCGGCTGAAACAGATCTACCCCAAAGCGTATCTGAAGCCTCTGCAGACTTACCCCGAAGACTACCGGAACTTTCGCCGCGTCGTCAAAGCCGAACAGATTTCTGAATCGGCTATGCCCTCAAAAATGAAAAAAATATCGGTATTCGTCTATGATGGTGACGGCAAAAAGACCGCCGAAATTGCAACTTTTATCGGGCAGCACAAATGACAGAAAAACTCTTTAAACGTCAGGGCTTTACCCTCGTCGAACTGCTGATGGGCATGTCGCTTACCCTTCTCGTCGGCGGCGTTCTCTACCTGATGCAGTCGACGGGCATGTCAACCGTAAGAAAGGGCACTTCGCAACTGCTGCTCACCTCTGAAATCCGCAATAAAATGGAACGCATGGTTGCTGACCTGCGCAACGCCAAGGAAATTCTTGAAGTCAAACCCGACTCGATCAAAATGCGCTGCTACAAATATTCACCCGAAAAGCCCGAGCCCGGTGAAGATGCTCTGATAACCGTAAGTTATGAAATCGAGCGCGAAGGCCGGCAGCAGGTGATGTGGCGCATCGAAAACCGCGACAACCCGGTAAAAATGCTCAGCCTTGACCGCATCGGCGAAAAGCTTTTTCAGCCTTTTTTTGAAGCGCATGACCCGGCCTCGCCGACTGGCTGGTCGTTTTACCCGTTCGACATGGTTTCAAACGATTCGGGGCAACGGGCGCGCATCAGCCTGATCCGCATCACCCTGGATTTCAAACAGCAGGGTGAATCGGCATCACTCGTTACTTCGGTGGCATTGCGACCGGCAGCGACAAGAATACGACAGCCAAACTGGAAATTCCGCTGATGAAGCTTCCTGCCTTTCTCAGTATTGCCTCGGCAGTGATCCAGATAATTCTGGCGGTGATGGTTCTTGTACGCAACACCGACCGTCGCGAAAACCGCCTTTTCAGCCTTCTTTTACTGCTCTTCACTTTCTGGAACCTTGCCGAGCTGTATCTGATATTTAAAGGTATCAGCCAGTTCGGACTGCAGCTGCTTTTCACTCCCGGGATTCTGCTGGGCTATTTCTTCTGCATCTTTACCGCCATTTATCCAGAACCCCAGCCAGAAGCAATAATCTTCAGAAATCGCCAGACACCGGCCCTGCTGTTTCTACCAGCTCTTCTGCTGCTGGTTCTTCTCTGGTCGGGGCGCCTCATAAGCAGTTTCGAACCAATCAGCGACGGAGTGTCGCTGGCCTTCGGCAGTAACGAGTTTCTGCTCAAAGGCGTCATCATTTTCTATCTTTTTCTCTCGCTTTCGACCCTGTCAAAAAGCCGGCAGAAAGCTGAAACAACCACGCAGATAAGGCGCCTGCGCTACACTTTTACCGCAATGCTGCTTCCGGTAGCCGCTGGTTCGATAACCATCGCCCTGAGCCGCTGGTTCATGGGAGTCGGCACCGTCTATACCTTCGGTCTGTTTCCGGTGCTGTCGATCATCATGAGCATCATTCTCAGCTACACAATGCTTCGCTACAACCTGATGGAAATAGACCTGATCTTTTCAATCGGTCTGGTTTACACCCTGCTTACCGCCATTCTTGCCGGCTGCATGGAACTGATGCAGGAACTGCTGCAATCGATTCTCGATGTTTCAGACCTTTCAACGAAAATACTTTCGATTCTGGTGATCGCCGGGATCTTTTCACCACTGAAAGAAATGCTTATCAGCCTTGTCGACCGTTTTTTCGGGCGACAGAGTTTTGACGCGGCGAAGGTCATGCAGACAGTTCTTGCTGAACTACGGCGCCAGCCTGACCAGGCACGCATGCTCGCAAGATTCGTTGGTGAACTGCAGCTGATTCTCGATTTTTCAACCGCCGAAACCATGGCGGTCAGCATGGGTGCGCCGGCGATTAATTTTCCGGAACTGCCGGATGGGCTCAACGAAATAGACGGCATCATCCACCATTTTGGCCAGACCGGCGATGAAAAGCATGGGCAGGTCGCCAGAGAGCTTCGGCAGAAAGATTTCCGCCACTATTTTCCATTCAGAACCGAGGAAGAATTTTTTGGCTGCCTGCTCGTCGGCCCCAAAAACACGCGCGTGCCCTATACCGAAGCCGAAATCAATCTGGTTACCGGCCTGGCCAACGAGATACCCCACATAATTCAGAATCTGCAGATGATCGACCGTCTGCTGCAACAGGAAAAGATCAGCCAGGAAATTTCTCTGGCTGCCGGCATGCTGAAGGCAATCAGTGCTAAAACCGGCATCGGCAGTTTTGCGGGCCTGAAAATCTGTTCATTTGCCTCACTTGCAGGTGAAATCAAGGGTGACATGATTGACATCTGTGAAGAGTCGGGCAATTCTTACATCGGCGTACTGGATGCCTTTCATCATGGGATACAGGCTGTGCTCACCCTCAATCTCGTTTTCAGTGTCTTTCGCACGATGCCTGACCATGACAGCAAAATCGCCACCACCGATAGACTGCTCAGACACTTTGCCGGCCAGAACCTCTGCTCGGCGCTGACGCTTCTGACCCTTGAAAAAGGCGAATTCAAGCTGCGCAACTGCGGAAACCCACCGCCGCTGCTGATTTCAGAAGGAAAAGTGACCGAACTGCCGATCGGCGGGTCTAAACCGGTCGGGGTTGCAGCTGAACCGGCAACCTGTGATATCATGCTGCAGCAGAACGATCTGCTGCTGATTTCGACCAATGGCCTGTTCAAGGCCTTCAAAGAACTGCGCGGCGTGGCGCTCCCCGATTATCTGGCCGCTGCAGCTCCGAAAGGCGTCGAAGACTGTCACAGACTTCTTTCTGCCGAAATTGAGCCTTTTATCAGAAAAAGATACTCAGACGACATTACCTTTATCATAGCAGGAAAACCTTGATGAGCATTGAAAGACGCCGAAGCCGTACCATAAAACTTGGTCAGGTCGCCGTTGGCGGTCAATCGCCGATTACTGTGCAGACGATGACCAAAACCGACACCCGTGACGTTACCGCCACAATCAGCGAAATAAAAAGACTGCATCTGGCCGGCTGTGACATCATAAGGCTGGCAGTGCCTGATATGACTGCCGCCGATGCGCTTAAGCCGATCTGTGAGCAGTCACCGCTTCCGGTAATTGCCGACATTCACTTCGACCACCAGCTGGCGCTTGCCGCGGTGCGCAACGGGGTTCACGGGCTGCGTCTCAATCCCGGCAACATCCGCAGCGAGGAAAAAGTCAGAGAAGTTGCAGCTGCGGCCAGAGATCGTGGTATTCCGATCAGGGTTGGCGTCAATGCCGGCTCACTCGACCCGGAAATCAGGGCCCGGCATGGCGGTGTTACCGCTGCGGCACTTGCTGAATCAGCAATGAATGAAGTCAGGCGCCTCGAAAAATACGACTTCAACCTGATCAAGATTGCAGTAAAAGCCTTTGATCTCAAAACCATGACCGAAGCCGTACGGCTTGTCGCTGCCGACTGTGATTACCCGCTGCACCTGGGTGTTACCGAATCCGGTCTGCCCGAAGAAGGTATCGTCAGATCATCGATCGGCATCGGGCACCTCCTTATGCAGGGCATCGGCGACACGATCAGGGTTTCGCTGACCGGCGATTCGACCGACGAAATTGCCACCGGCATTCGCATTCTGAAATGCCTGGGGCTGCGTTCAGCCGGCCCGGTAATTGTCTCATGCCCGACCTGTGGGCGCTGCCAGATACCGCTGCAGAAAATTGCCAGAGAAGTTCAACAGCGCCTCGCCGGCGTAACCGCCGAGCTGCACATTGCAGTCATGGGCTGCGCCGTCAATGGCCCTGGCGAAGCCGAACAGGCAGATTTCGGCATTGCCGGCGGCAAAGAAAGCGGGCTGATTTTCAGACGTGGTCGCATTATCAGAACGCTGCCGGCCGACCAGCTGGTCGACGGTCTTATTGAAGAAATTTTCAAGAGCCTGAATCAGAGCTGAATGGAGAACAGCATAATGACACACCGCAGAACTCTTCACACAATCGCATTTTTTCTTCTGCTGGCAGTTCTTCTGCTGCCTGGCGGGGCTCTGCTGGCGCAAAAAACAGACCAGACAGTCAATTTCAACACTCCCAGCGTCGAGCTGATCTTTCAGCCTCCGATGCGCTCAGGTTTCAACTCGGCTCATCCTCTCAACATCGAGGTACCGCGCCTTAACCTGATCGTCAATCTTATCGAAAACTACCTGCAGTATCTCCTCAAACTTCAGAAAATTGCAGCCGGCACCAAAATCACGATGATCTACGCCCCCGAAGTGGCAGTCGAAGACTGGAACGAAGACAGCAAAAAAATCAGGCTGCGTGAACCAGGCATCAATCAGGTTCTGCAGCAGGTTAACCAGATGCTGCGTGAGCAGGAAGGCACAGATCGAAGTTTCCTGCTCGACAATGCCGACAATCTTTTTACCATTCCCGACCATTTTCCTCGTAAAACCAGCAAGATCGCTATTAAAACTGAACTGATCAATCATTCGTCTTTTCAACAGAGCCTCGAACCAGATACAGATTTCTGCCCGGTCGATGAGCACCGTGTGGCAACCGCCAGACCATTTAAAAGAAGCAACCGCCTGTTTCTGATGACCGACAGCGACAATATCTGCAGCAGCACTCTCCTGCTTGACCAGAGCCAGAAATGGTATGCCAATCTGGCAGCATCTGCCGACGGCGCTTATCTTGCCTTTACCGACGGCCTCAGACCGATGGTAATGCCCGTAAAAGGCGGTAACCCGGTTCGACTTTTTCCTGACAGTGATGAAAAGATTCTGCTCGACATGCGCTGGTCGCCCAATAAACCTTTGCTGGCGGGTATGACGCTCGACAACACCACCCAGCAGCGCCAGCTGTTCATATTTGACGCAGCGGCCGGCAAAATGCTTTCTCAACCTGAGACCGACAGTTTACCGGTGAATTATCTCAATGCCTTTGTCTGCTGGTCGCCTGATGGCCGGCGTCTGCTGCTGACCTCGGCGCGTAATGTGCACCTGATCGATCTTGACCAGAAAAAAGCGGCAGCCGACATTCTTCGCCTGCCCAACGAAATCGGCGAAACCCTCTGGTCTGATGATGGAAAGTCGTTTGCACTGGTCGAAATAATCGGCCAGGCCCGCAGCCGCTATCTTTTCGACGATCTCGATTACCGCAAGACGGTTCTGCACCGCTACCGCATCAACGACGACTTCTCAGTCAGCGAAGACCATGCACAGCGCACCGAATCGCGCAATACCATCAAACTGGTCTCTTTCTGGACAAACGACCGGGTACTTTATCTCGAAGGTCGTCTGATGAGTAAACGCCTCAACACCCCCTACTGGGACCTCAGCAAAACCTTCAACGCTTATCTGACACCTCTGCCAGCCGCTGCTGCCAGTCGCGACAAAGAAATCACGACCGCTCAGACTACCCCGCAGCTGCTGCCCCTGCAGTATCTTTACGTTTTCCGCAATCTTGACGGCAAATACATCAATGTCTACGACGCCGGCTTCGATCACAGCAACCAGATCTATGTCGACAGCTTCACCAATGTCTGGTTTATCGGCCTGCGCCGGCCGGAAGAGGTGCAGCAACGCACCAGTATCTATAGCCTGCGCCTGTTCCCCTACCCGTTCATTGAAAACAACGTGGCTGTCTTCAGCGACATCGGTGCCATAAAAATGGAATCACTGCTGAAATTTCTGCAGGATTACAACCTGCGTGCCATCGGCTTTAATTCTGACATTTCCCGTATATTCATGCTTGCCAATTTTTCGGGGCCGATGAACCTGTGGTCAGGTGACCTTATCAAACTCATCGATGGGCTGACAGCGACTGAACCCTGATAAACCATGGACAGGAAAGGTTCTGACGAACTATGACCAGGTTTATCTTCTCACTGGGTATTTTTGTTGGCTCCTTTCTGCTTTTTCTTATCCAGCCGATGGTTGGCAAGATTCTGCTGCCTGTTTTCGGCGGTGTACCAGCGGTCTGGACCACCTGCATGCTCTTTTTTCAGGCGGCTTTACTGGCCGGTTACCTTTACGCCGAAAGATCGATTGGTCTGCTCGGCTTCAGAAAGCAGTCAGTAACCCACCTGTTCCTGCTGCTCTGCGGACTTTTTTTTCTGCCCCTCGACATTGACCTGGCCGATGCCCGGAATGCTGTGCATCAGCCGACATTCTGGCTGTTCAGCCGTCTGACCGCCTCAGTCGGCTATCTCTTTTTTCTCATTGCGGCAAATGCGCCGTTGTTACAGCGGTATTATTCATATTCCGGTCAGAATGATGCTTCTGACCCGTATTTTCTCTATTCTGCCAGTAATGCCGGCAGTCTTCTCGCACTGGTAACCTACCCGTTTCTGTTCGAACCATTTCTGCGTGTATCGCAACAGAAGGGCTTCTGGTCTG
>DAOQWI010000058.1:0-17249 GCA_035342015.1 Candidatus Ozemibacteraceae bacterium
GCCTTGACCTGATCGATAAAATAACGGTTCTGTTCGAGACTGCCGACGCTGACGCGCAGGCAGTTCTTTAACAGCCGATGCGCGCCGACGTCGCGAATGGCGATTTCGTTATTCTTAAGATGTTCGAAGAGAGCGGCCGAACGCTCACCGGCGCTGAAGGTCACGAAGTTGGTATGCGACGGGTAGGATTTCAGAGCATCGATTGCCTGCATTTCCTCATAGAGGCTCTTTTTGAGAGCAACCGCTTCGCGAGTATGGCGCAGAAACAGGTCCTTGTTCATCAGCATCGTCATGACGAATGTCTGCACCATGATGCTGGTGTTAAAGATCGTCTGCACCTTGCGCAGTTCGACAATATTCTGCGGCTGGCTGACAATATAGCCAAAACGCAGACCGGCCGCCGAAAACGATTTCGAAAACGATCTGACAATCAGCAGATGACTGAAGTCTTTGATACGGTCGACCCAGGTGATACCACTGAATTCGAAATAGGTTTCGTCGAGCAGCACAGGTTTGCGGGTGTTGTTGAGCACATAGAGAATCTTTTCGTCGCTGAGCAGGTGCCCGGTCGGGTTATTGGGGTTGCAGAGAATGCCGAGCCGACAGTTATCCGAGTTGAGGATTTTCACATACTCTTTTTCATCAAAATCGAAGTCGGGCAGAAAGTCCATGAATCTGATTCCGAGACCGGCGGCCTGCGAATAGGTCGAGTAGTCGAAATAAGACGGGGCAAGGGAAAGGGCGAACGCGTCATTGTTCTCGCGCACCGCCAGAAAGGCGGCAAACAGCATGTCGTCGGCGCCATTGCCCCAGAGAAGGTTTTCACCGGTAATACCGTGCCCGACGTAGTCTACGAGCAGCTTTTTGAGTTCAGAGGTAACGCCGCTGAAATAGCGGTTGAGATGCACCTGCTGCATATTCTGATGAAAAGCTTCGTCGATCGTCTGATATGGGTCGAGAACGCTTTCGTTCAGGCACATCATATTTTTTTTACGGGGTACGGAAATATCAGCCGGCGGGCCGGCCTTGAGCAGATCGGTTCTGAACAGGGTCATGAAGAAGTCCTTTCCTGCAAGCCATTTTTACACACATACTAGCAGGCTTTATGTTACAATTCAATAAATCCGGGCAAGCTCACAGGCACGACTCAATCCCGGTTTGACTTAGATTCCAGCCTGCGCGGTAATGACAGATGCATTTCCCGTCATTCCGGGTGCAGACCCGGAATCTCAGGAGTTTAATGCGACTACTTCACAATAAAACATCAGACAGGAGCGGATTTTATGGCCCGAACACGTAAAGCGAACGATGCACCCGGCTGCGGCTTTTACCTGCTTTTCGCTCTTGTCATGATCGCCCAGCTTTTTTCTGACAAGGCTGAAGAACCTCGGCGCGAAGCCGACGGCCGACCGGTCGAACCGGCGATTGCGCTGATAAAATATCATTCAGATGAAGAACTTGTCGGACTGCAAAGAAATGGCCGCCTTTCAGGCGTTATCGACCCGCAGACAAAGCGAACCGCCATGCACGTAGCGGCAGCGCTCAATCGTCACCAGGTTCTCAGAATGTTGATCGACAGCAAAGAGAATGTCAGCGCGCGCGACAAGAATCAGGTTACACCGCTGCACCTCGCCCTCGAAAGCCAGGCGTCAGAATCGGTGCAGATATTGATGCAGGCTGGCGCTGACGTTACGGCGGTCACCCGCAACGGTTACAGCATTCTGCATCATGCGGCCCGCTACGGCTTCTACGACGTAGCCAAAGCTGCTCTCAAGGCCGGCGTAAAACCTTCGATCGAAGCATACGGCGGCTTCACCCCGCTGCACTACGCCGCTCGTGAGAATCATCTGCGCATCGCGGTTCTTCTCGTCGAAAACGGGGCTGATATGAATGCACGAATCAGCTACGGCTGGACCCCTGGCGATCTGGCCTTCAGCAAAAGCGAGCCGATCACGAATTATCTGCAGAGCAAGGGCGCTAACTTCTCAAAAGGAACCATTATCGTCGAATTCAACCTGGTAAATGGCTGGCCTTTCTTCAGTCAACAGGAAATCATCGCGATACCCGACAGTAATGACCCGCTTTTTCGGGCTATCGATGCTGATTCACCCTCACAGCTCGCGGAACTCGAAAGCCATAGTGCCGATCTGAAGAAGAAAAGCCCGGCCGGCACTCCGCCCATTTGTCTGGCAATAGCAAATAGCAAATTGCAGGCCGCTGAATATCTTTTAAAAAAGGCACCCGACCTTAACTCAACCGACGCGAACGGCAAAAACGCTCTGCTTTACGCGATCGAATACCGGCACGAAGAATTCGCACGCCAGATTCTGCAGAAAAAGCCGGATCTTGCACACGCCGACAAATCGGGCAATACCGCCCTGCATTATGCCCTTGCCAACAGCCAGAATGCTCTTGCAGCCGAGCTGATAAACCGTGGCGCCGATATCTTCGCCGTAAACAATTTTTCCCGCGGCATGATTCATATCGCCAGCGAAAATTCGAACTCGATGATGTTTGAAGTGCTTATCAGCAATGGCTGCGACGTGAACCAGGAAGACGTAAACGGCAATACGCCTCTGCATCTGGCCGTCAAAAATGACAATATCCCCATGATTTCAGCTCTGCTTAAAAACGGGGCCGACTTTGCGGTCATCAATAACCGGGGCAAGACCGCCCTGCAGCTGGCAAACTCTCAGGCAGCACGTAATCTGCTCAGCAATCGTTTCGAGATCGAAGGACAGAATCCTGCAGACAAACAGCTTCCCGCTGAAGTTAACATTCTGCCGCAGGCATCAAACTGATTGGCAATGCTGTCGCAGAATTTTCAGACCGGGGAGCTGCAACAGCTGCGCCCCAAACCCTTCAGCCTTGAGCACCTGCTTCTGTTCTGGTTTCTAGCTCTTTTTCTTCCGTCTCTGGCGATCTTCGGGCTTCTCAATTTCTCTGTTCAGCAGCAGCGGGAAACCGCCAGGGCAGACCTTGCCGACCGGCTTCTCGATGCCTATGACACATTGAATAAAACCTGTGAGCCTGGTGCATGGCTGATCAACCAGATTGAAATGGCCGAAGAAATAGCCGGCCTGCCGCCAAAAAATGCAAAACTGCTGCCGGCGGCAAACCTGGGTGATTCGGCAGGCAAACATCTGAACCGTCTGTTTTCCCGCATCAGAAGTCACGAAATGCTGCTACTGATGACCGCCGGAACCGATCTGCAGAACCTTGAAGTATTCACCGATCCGGTCAAAGCCCCTGATTTTCCGAGGCCTGGCCTGAGAGCGGCCCGCGAGATCCTTGGAGAACTGCTGAAGCAGCATGGCGGCAAGCCCCAGACAAGTTCCGGCAAAAGCGGCCGTAAGATTCTGAAAAGCTTCATCATCTCAACCTTCGGCACTTACCTTGACCCGGTTGACGCAGACGAAGACTTCACTTGCGGTTTCAGCGAGAAAAGCGGCATGAACCGCCTGCGCACTGCCAGACGACTGGTCAAAGATGCGCATGGCAAAGTGATTTTCAGCTATATTGCACTCTTTCGTGAAACAGACAGTTCTCTGGCACACAGCTTTGCTCTCGCCAGGAGAAACCTGGCCCAGTCAGGGCTGGCCGCAAGAATGGTGCTTAAACCAGCGCGGCCGTTCCCGTTTATTCACACAACAGCAGACAATCGTCTGAAACTGGTTGGTCCGTTGAACATAAACCTTCTCACTTCAGGTATTTTCAGACAGAAAGACCAGATCAGCGACCTGCTGAACCGCGGAATCATGTCATACAGGCCGGCACTATACCCGCATTTCGAGATTATGGCTATGCCGGATTCACATGATGATCAGTTCACAGCCGTCAGGCCCGGGTTCATCATCTTTCTTTTTCTCTGTCTGACACTGCTGGCGCTTAGAAGTTTTCATCAACACGGCAATCTGAGGGTCAATATCCGCACACGGCTGTTTCTCTCAGTTCTTCTGGCAACGGTGCTGCCAGTTGCAATCTTTGTGTTTTATACGCATCGACACCTGAACCTTGAACTGCAGCGAAGGCAAAGCCAGATGGGCCTGAAACTGAAAAGCCATCTGCAGCAACTCGAACTGGCGATCAAAGCCGGCGATCAGAACCATTTTGCCGGGTTCAGTGATTTTATCAACCGCATGCGCGAAGTTGCCTGCAATACAGATGAAGAATACCTGAGAAAGTTCATCCAGACCGAGCTCGACCAGACATTTTCCGGAGCGGGGCTGCTGCGCAATGACGGCCTTATTCTGGAGTTTCTCGATTATAACAAGGTTTATGTCATCAAACTCGAAAAGAAACTCAGTCTGACAAGAGAATTCATGTATGCCTCGATTATCAGGTTTTTTCAGCTGACCGGCCTGATGCCTGAGAGTCTGCACAAAAATCTGCAGAGCACATCACGCGGCAAAAAACTGCTGGCCATGTCAGAAATTTTCCCGGCCATCGATATCGATAATTTCTGCAGTTACGAAGGCACCGCCCAGACATCAAAGCAGGACTTCGGCAATTTCAGGATGATGAGCTACAAGATCCTGCCTCCCACAGCAGCAGGTGAAGAACGAAAGGGTGCGGTTCTGCTGCTTATTCAGGATATTCGCGAACTCGCCCACCTTATTGTGCAGCAATTAACCGAACGCTGGCGGGTATTCAGACAGGAAACAGAGGAAGGACTCATTGAAAGCCAGATCGTCAGTTCCTTCGATATGAACAGTTCAAGTCTCGACCTCAGCAAAGTCTGGCCAGAGGGGCAAAAACCCGGCATTGAGCAGCTGCGGGTTGCAGAACTTCTCACTGACGGCAGGGCCGAAGCTGAAATCAGACTCGAAGATAAAGACGGCACCCCGATTCTTATCAGCGGCCGAAAAATAGCAGGTTACCCGCTGATTGCAGTTGCGAGTTGCCGCATGAGCAGAATTTCTCAACAGCGTTCTCTTGCTGTCGGCATTATCGGAGCGAATATTGTCTACATCCTTATGCTTCTGATCATGCTGGTAAGCATACTCTCAGAACTGTTCAATCCGCCGATTGACAGGCTGCTGACCGCCGCCAGGCTCACCGGTGAAGGGATGCTGGTAAGAATAAGCAACAGCTTCAGCAACGAGCTTTCGCTACTGACAAATGAGTTCAACCACATGAGCCAGCACATACGCGAGCGAGAGCGTCTGGAAAGGTTTATCTCGCCTGAGGCGACCCGGACTATAGTTTCTGAAAGCCGGACGCGCAGTGAGATTTTATCGCAGAAAGTCAGACGCAGCATAGTTTTTACGCACATCCGTCATTTCAGTGAACTAAGCACATCTCTAAGCCCGGAACAGCTTTTTCAGATGCTGGACCTGTATTTTCCCTTTGTAGAAGCTGAAATAATCGCTGCCGGCGGCCAGATCGACAAATATATCGGCGATGCCATCATGGCGGTTTTTGCTGATGAAGAGGGTGATTCGTCAGCCAGAAGAGCGTGCAACGCCATGATCAGAGTCGCCAGGCGGCTGCCGGAATTTAACCGGGCCCTGCAACAGCGAGGGCTTCCCGAAATCATGCCTGGAGCAGGCATTTCAACCGGCGAAGTCATTTCGGGCCGGATCGGCTCATACCAGGGTCGTCTTGACTATACGGTCATCGGCGACCGGGTTAACCTGGCAGCCAGACTCGAAGCCTCATCACATTTCGATCATAAATGCCATATTCTTACAGACAGCGAGACTATGGAGGCCGCGGGCAAAGAGATCACTGCCAGGTTCCATGGCGAAATAAAAATCAAAGGAAAGGCACTGCCGGTGAAGACCTATGAAGTCGTCTACTGATCAGGTTCTGCTCAACATACGCCGCAGCACCTTCATGAAAATTGCCCCGGTTCTGCTGTGGCTGGTGGCCGTTTTCATTCCGGCTCTTGTGGGCCGCAATCTTTATTTTGCCACTTTAAAAGAACAACAGGAGCAGTTCGCCGCCATGGGGCAACATCAGCTGATGACCCGCGCCAGAGAGCTCGATGCCCGACTTCATCCTGAGCAGCTTCTAAAAAAACAACTTAATCTGAGCTATTACACGCGCGCCTACGACATGGCTGTTCTCAAAAACAACCCTTCGACGCTTGCCAATTCGCCAATCGGTAAATCACTGCCTGATTTTTCCGGCGATATTGCAGAACAGCTCGCGTCTTTCAGTCGCACTCTGGAGTTCGAAACAGGCATCAGGCCCGTTTTTGTTGCAGGTTTAAACCCTGACCCGGCAAAATGCGGGCTGTTTTTGCGTGATGAGCCAATGCCGGCACCTGAGCAGTTACGGGAAATCCGGCAGGAATTCGCCGAGATGTGTCTTTTTCTCAATTCAAGAGCAAATTTCCGGGAAAACGAACCCGCTGAACTTAAAACCTATGCGCCATTCAATTTTTTCAGTCAGTTTCTCGAAATTTTCGACCATTTCAACACCCATTTCTGGAGTCTGCATGGCTCATTTTCCGCCCGCTACCGCGAACGTCTTTATATAGTCAGCATGCGCCCGCCTTTCCCACCGGGGCAGGGCAACAATATCATAACCGGCATACTGATAAGCCATCTCGACCCGACGACGGTGATCACACGAGCTTGCCGCGACATGTCAGACAGTGAAATTTCAATTACCTGGGGTCAGGCTGAACCAACCGAACTGCCGAAATTCATCGAAGAAAATGGCGATATCTCGATGATAACAAGACTTTCTGAGCAGTTCCGGGCATCTTTCAACCGTCCAGGCTCAACTGACCAGCTGAACCGTGCGGCGGTCAAACTCACTGTTTCCGGAAAAACCAGGCAAAAACATCTGCGTGAACATGCAACTCATATAGACCTCGGCCTGCTGATTTTTCTGTCGTTCAGTTTTCTGCTTGGGGCCGGCACCAGTCTCGGGCAGATGAAACTGCGTACCAGTCTGGCCAGACTCATTACTGTCGCCTTTTTTGTCAGCATGTTTCTGCCACTGACCGGGCTGGCATGGCTTGCCGCCGCCAATTCAAGCAACGCCCGTGATTCTGAATCCCGCCAGATAACGCGACAGATAAGACAGATATTGCGTCAGAGCGAAACGGCGTTTCGTCTGCAGCGATACCGCCAGCAACTGCTTATGTTCCATATCAGCCATATAATTGCACATCTTTCGCCTGAAAAATGGGGGGATTATGTCGACCGTTTCTTCTTCAACGACAAGTATTCCCGTTTCAAAGCCCATTTCGATAATTTTTATCTTTACTCAGCCACACATGACAGGGATTATTTTCGTGGCCAGAAGCCGGAAGAACGTTTTCGTAAGAATGAACTGCCGAATGTTCTTTCTGGAGCCTTTCGGCGGGCCCTGATGTTTACCGACGCCTTTGCTCACATGTCAGATGCCGGCCGACGCAAGGTAGCTCAGATGGCTGATTTTTCGAGCGGCGTCATGGAAGAACTCGTTGACGACAAGTTTTTTAACGGTCTTCTCGGTAGCCCCGGAGAATTGAACAACGCTACACTGCTGGCCAGGCGCGACCTGTTGACGATATTCTTTCTCAAGGGGCCGCAGCAGATGATGGGCATTCTCTGTCTGGTAACCAATAACCTTCTGCCAATGCAGATTATTGACGAAATCAACGCCCGTGGCAGCTTTAAAAACAAGTTTACACTTGACGGTTATCGTGTCGAAATCGACTTTTACGCGATCAGCGAGTTCTATGAGCGCAGCCTCAGAGGGCGTTGGCGTGGCTATGCCGACGTAAATCCGCCAATCATGACATTAGAAGCTGCCGACGCCCTTTACAGCAATTCTGATACGAGTGTGGTCAATAGCCTTCAGCTCGACGACCCACATCTTCTGGTTACTGAAACCATGCTTGAAAGGTCAATTTTTGCCGTTGCCAGGGCCAGGCCACTGCACAACGACAGCAGGCAATACAACGGTGCCGGACTTCTTGCCTTCCTGGCCCTGTTGAGCTGCCTGACACTTGCCACCGGCATCTCACGCCTGATTCTGCTGCCGGTTCCACCATTCCTTGAAGCCATCAGAGCAATTGAAGAAAACCGGCATGACTGGCTGCTCGACCTCAATACCGGTGATGAATTCGACCATCTTGCCATTTCGATGAATGAAATGAACCTTAAACTGCTCGAAAGGCGAAAAATGCTGCAGCTGGTCTCGCAGACAGCAGCTGAAGCGGTTAAAACCGGCAACACACAGGAAGCACCCAGGCGGCGCTGTGCAACCATCCTTTTTTCTGACATCAGAGGCTTTACGACCATCAGCGAAAACCACAGCGCCGAAGAGGTCGTCGCCATGCTCAACGATTATTTTACGCTGATGTGCCCAATAATCGAAGCGAATGGCGGCCATATCGACAAACTGATCGGTGATGCCATCCAGGCCGTCTTTTTGTCTGAAGATGAGGAAATTCGGGCAATATCTGCAGCCAGAGCCGCACTTGAAATGCGCCACCGGCTTGCGGAATTCAACGCGGCCAGAGCGGCGGCCGGGCAGTTCGCGATAACCAACGGCATTGGCATTGCAACTGGCCAGGTTACCACCGGGGTTACCGGCTCAAATACCGGAAAACTCGAAGCGGCCATCATCGGCGAACCTCTGCAGCTGGCCGCCACCCTTGAGTCATATAGCAAGTTTGCAGCCAATACCTGCATAATCATTGATCCGGCAACAGAAAACCTGCTGAAAAATCGCGCCAGAGTGGTATCATTAGACGTGCCTGAAATATCACAGAAAATGTCAATCCACGAGCTGCAGGAACTAATCGATGCCTGACGGGTCACAGCTGAAAACAATCAGCCCGGCGCGGCCGGAAACCGGCAATCTGCTGGTATTCTGGCTGTTCGTCTTTGTTCTGCCGGCAGTCTGCTGCAGATTTTTCCTGAATGTTTACATCGAAGCCGATACCGGCAAGACCATGCTGACAGCCTCACACATATTGCGTGAAGAAATCGAAAGTTTCAGCCACGACCTCAGTCTTGAAACACTTCTCAGCACAGGCATAGAAAAAGCAGTCGGCGACCTGAGAGCTACAGATATGCCTGCGACAATCAGTGACTCACCTGAGACAATCAGCCGGTATCTTTCTGAATCAATAGGCAACAACTGCGGGATTAAGCCAATTTTCTGCGGCATCATGCGTCTTTCTGACCGAAAAACCGGCGGATCAGCCACCGCCTTGTCACCGATCAATCCTGGCCGTAAATCCATTGCAGTTATCATGCAGCACCTTTTTCCAGATCCGACTGGCTCCGAAAAAGACTCAAGTAAACTTTTTCCGGCAGTAGCAAAAACCGTATTCGGTAACTATCTCACCCTGGCAGACCGGTCTGACGTTTTTGCCAGTGGTTTTTTCTGCAAAAATGACACTGATCGAATGTTGCTTTTCCACAGTCGTTTTAAAAATCACTCAAATGGCCTTAATTACGCCTTTCTGCTTGTATTTTCAGAGAATTCAATCTCCCCTCAGCAGCTGTTTGATTTTGCCAGAAAACGCACCAGATCAAAAGATTCCAGACGCGGCTATGCAATGCTCAGGACCATACCAGAAAGAGACTTTTTCATGACAGCTGAAGACAGACTTGTCTGCGTTGCACCGGTCGACCCTGCAGCCCTGCGCATCGGTTCTCACAAAGGGCAAAGCTGGTATGACCGCAGCATCAGCTCAGGCACAGCAGCGCAAAAACCTTCGCAGTTGCCATACCTGCTTGTCAGCAGAGAATTCAAAGGTTCATCTCTGAAACTCTATCTGCCGCAAATCAGCCTGCTACTACTGCTGTTCGCGTTTTCAGGAGTAGCACTGGTCAGGCAATATCTATCAGGTAACCTGCCCCCTTCTCCCCTGCATCAGCGGTTTAAAGTTGCCATTCTTGCGGCAACCCTTCTGCCATTTGCTGCATTCATTCTGACTTCGATTGAATTTATCGAACACTTCAACCGGGTCACCATTTCAGCCCAGACTCAGAATCTGGTCAGCGACCTGCAGATGCTTGAGTTCAACATTCTCAACCACGACCTGCAGGAGCAACGCGCCACATCGCAATTTGTGAAACAGCTTCGTAAACAGAGCACACAAAGCCGCGAAGTCATTCATCAGATGCTCAAGAGTAAAATAGGCATACTTTACGAAGGTTATGGTTTTTTACGCAGCGATGGGCTTTTTCTCGAACAACTCCCTGATACGAGAGACATTTCCGTCGACGACATTAACAAATTCCGTGTGGCACAGGAAATCAGTTTCGGTCAGCTATACAACATCTTCGAGTTTGTCGGAGCCATGCGCCCCGATTTTGCAGAGAACATAGAAGAAAAGACCGCCCTTGCAAAATGGAAGGCATTCAGCGTTCACCTGAACGAAGTCGACCGCGACAGCTTCTGCTGCACTGACGGTCAGTATTTCATGTCACGCAATGCCGACAAGAACTATTTCCGGTTATCTTTTCACCAGCTCTTCCCCGACAAGAACAAGGCAGAACCATGGGCTGGAGTTACATTTATAAAAAATGTGCGCAACACCATTGAGCACTATCTTGAAACTCAGAATCAGCACGGAATATTTTTCTACAGTCGAGACCAGATGCTTTTTCAATCAGCTGTTTTCCGCTGTCAGGAAAATTCAACGGAAATCGACCAGTCGGTAGCATGGCCATTGTCAGCTTTGCGTGAAAAAGACATGATAGAAGCAACCAGAAAACCCGATCAGACAGAGAAAGAGGCTAGCTGGGTTACAAGAGACAACAACGGCATTATCAGTATTTTTGCCGTAAGAGCTATGGCTGAACTGCCGTTCGTTCTCGTCTCAAAGTGTCTGATAAGCACTCTGGCGATAAACGAGCAACTGTTCAGGGTAGCCGGCCTGCTGCTGATCCCCTACGCCCTGCTGCTTCTGGCAGTCCTAAGTTCCCTTCTGGCAGAGGTCTTTCTCAAGCCTATCAATCTGCTTATAGATGGCAGTTATCAGCTTGAGCAGGGGCATTTTCCGATAATTGATTTCCGGTCTGAAAACGAGCTCGGCACTCTTGTTGAACACTTCAATACAATGTCTGAAGGAATGAAGCAGAGACAAAGACTGCAACGCTTCGTCTCCGAAGAAGTCTCAGACTCAATAAGCCTCGAAGCGATGACGATGCAGGAGTCTCTGGGCAAACTCGTTTACCGGGTTATCGTTTTTATACATATCCGTGATTTTACCAGCCTGTGTGAGAAAATCGAGCCAGAGTCGGCAATCTCGCTGCTCAACCGCTATTTTTCGACCTTTGAGCCCTGCCTGAAAAATAACCGGGGGCAGATTGAAAAATACATAGGCGACGCAATTATGGTCAGTTTTTCACCGGAAAATTGCGACGATAGCCCCTCATTCGCCGCATGCGCTGCAGCCCTGTCATGCCTCGCAGCTTTGCCACAGCTGAATCGAAATTTGTCAGACACCAGCCTGCCGAAAATAAAAATCGGCATTGGTATTGCCGCCGGCAATGTTATCAGGGGCAAAATCGGGGCCAGGCAAAGCCGAAAAGACTTCACTCTGATCGGCGACCCGGTAAATCTTGCTGCCAGACTCGAAACCAATTCACATTTTGACAGCCAATCGCATATACTGATTGACAATGAGACCGCAAAAGCGGTTGAGGCCAGTTTCATTACCCACCTGCATGGCAATCTGGCCATAAAAGGCAAGAGTCAGCCGGTTTCAGTTTTTGAACTGAAGGGAGCCCTCAAATGAGAGAAAACGAAACTGGGCTTAGCATTAACCGACAGTCTGCCAGCAGTTTCACCTACCTCCTTCTCTGGCTTCTGCTTATCCTTTTTCCGGTAATTGTCGCCAGATTCATTTTTGCTGCGGCAATGACCATGGAAAAACAGCTTGCAGACTCAAGAATGCGACAGAAGTTCAACATCGAACTGAAAAAATACGAGACGGCGCTCGAACCTCGGCACTGGATTCGCCACGCCCTGCAGGCAGACGATTTTGACCAGATCATTCATAAATTATATAAAGGCGAAGCGGGAGCCAATGAGTATCTTCGCCACCCGTTTATTGCATCTATTGGTCATATTGGCAACACCCCTGCTCAGAACATAGAACTCTTCTCAAAACAATTCAGGCGTTTTACCGGTACGGTTCCTGACATCGTTATCGTGATTGCATCTGACCCGGCACAGTGCAGCTGGCAAATCAGAACTCCATTCGCGCAGCCGCAGAGCGATCAGCAACTGCGGCAAATTCTTGTTCAAAGCTGGAAAAGACTATCAGAGCGGCATAAAAAGAATCTGGAACAGGTTCCGGACTTCATTCGCCATGTCAGTAAAGACCGCGAACTCAGTCGGATTTTTGGCATCTTCGACTTTGTTTCGACCAGCCTTGGGCTCGCCAAATCGCATTTTTCAACAGCCAACAACAGTGAGATGTTTATCAGCCTGCTGCCAATGCCAGATTCAAGCGGCAGACTCGATCACAGATTCATCCTCTCAGCCGTCTCAGCTGCAAGCCTGAATCCGGAATTCATGTTGAAAACAACCTGTCATAGATTCAGCAACGCCTTCTCTAAACACAGTTTTGGCACCACATCGTTGAGCACTCTGCCCAGATTCGTCGAAACAGCAGGCAAACTCGCCCTGATAGGTTCAACCCCTGAATCTTTCAGGAAATTGGCCTGGAAACACATAGAAAACAGCCAGACACTCCTGGCGATCAGCATTTCTGACGCAAGGCAGACAAATTCAGAGACGCTGAAAATGCTGGTCAGCACTATTCTCCTCGCCTATTCTCTCGCCATGACAATGGCAATGGCAGGAATCATCTCTGGTCGTATCAAAGGCGTGCAAAACATTCAAAAAATAGTCGCAGCAGGCCTTTTTGCCGGCATGCTTCTGCCGCTCAGCGGCTCGATCTGGTTCGGTATCTGTTATCTGAACACCAGCAAACATCTTGAAGCAGAAGACGTGCTCGACCACATGCGCAATACCGCTTTTATCACCGATCAGGCTGTAAAAAACCAGATAACGCGAAATGTTCTTTTTCGTAATCTGTTCACCGCAATTCTTTCTGACTGGCAACCGGATCAGCTGAAAAAAATCAATACCCGAACCGGTTTTTTCGCCGAAGAAGGCGGAGAAGAGCCCGGAAAAAAACATCTGCGCCTGATGGACATGCTTGATTCTTACATTTTTTACCACCCAGACCTTGATGACATTGTTGGCATGGGAACTAACAGACAGAAAATTACCGAAACGCCATATCTTTTTGTCGGCATTCACGCCAGAAACATGCTGTATCAGCTGGGTGCCATGAACCACCTGCCGCCGGAGAAAATCAACCATGTTCTCAATAAGTCCCAGTATATGGTGGGTTTCCTAGATAATGTTGTCGACAATCGACTTATTTCAAAAGCCTTTGCTGAAGAAAAGGCCCCTGTTCCCAACTCCATGAGCACCAGACGCGAGCAATTGACCACATCCTTCTGGCGTGATGTTAAGGGCAAAGTCAAGGGTATTTCAATTCTTCAGACCGATTCTGGGTGCTGGGTTTATGACTTCAGCGAATTCATAGAGAGAGGCCTGGTCAGGCAGGTGTTTTCGCATAACGGCTATCGCATCTTTCTCAATCTTTATCTCAGACAGTCTTACAACCACCGGCGTCTCATCGACCAGTCGGTTAAAACCAGTATTCACAACAATCTATCCTGGCGGCAACTATGGCCTCTGGCCGAAGCTCTTTACTCCTTCGGAGATTCGGTTCGCATCAACAATCTCGATGCTCCTGATCCGCACCTGCTTTTTACCACCCCCGCGGTCAACGGCGATGTCTGGATAATGGCTTATGCCAGGCCAGAAGGTCGGGGAAAAAGTGTATCTGGCTCGACAGGCCTGCTGTTGCTGGCAACTTTGGCCGCTCTCTGCGGTCTGGTTCTCGCCAGAGGTCTGAGCCGTGTTCTGTTACGACCGATTCCGGCGCTCGAAGAAGCTGTTGCCCATCTGGGTCGTCAGAACTTCAATTTTCGCCTGCAGATAAACAACGGCGACGAATTCGATCAACTGGCGACCGCATTCAATAAGGCATCCCGCAAGCTTTTCGAAAAACAACAGCTGAGTCAGCTTGTTTCGAGAAACGTGCTCGACGCAATTTCGCAGGATGACGAACATCTGCTGAAACCTGGTGGCAGCCGTGTTCGGGCAAGTATACTTTTTTCTGATATCCGTGGTTTTACAACCATTTCTGAAAATCACCCACCCGAAGAGGTTGTCGCCATGCTCAATGATTACTTCAGTCGCATGGCTGACTGCATCGAAAGCAACGGCGGTCTGATCGACAAGCTTATTGGCGATGCAATTCAGGCAGTTTTTTATGCCCACGAAAACGCCAATTGTGCTGAAAGTGCGGTCAAAGCAGGTCTGGCAATGCGCGCCGCCCTGCACGAATTTAATTTCGACCGGCGGCAGAGAGGCCTTTTCACGATCGAAAACGGCGTCGGCATCTGCACTGGCAGCGTTATCAGCGGCCGGGTTGGCTCTGAACAGGGAATGCTCGACGCCACCGTAATCGGCAGTCTGGTCGGTCAGGCCGCCCAGCTCGAAGGCCGCAGTAAAACAGGCACCGCCAGCAGGGTAATGATTGACGCCACAACCAGCAGTGAACTGCCCGCATCTTATCAACGTCAGCATATCAGCTCAGACCAGCCCGAAGAAAATCTGATCGAAATGCTTTAAAAACGAGCCCCAAAAAACATACCCGCGGTCTGCAGAAGCAGTACACGCGGGTATGCACCTTATGAGGCGGATTTATTTTTTGAACAGATCGGCGACGGCTTTTTTAACTGCGTCTTCCTGCGGAATAAAAGGCAGCGTAACATGATTACCAGCACCGCTGCGGTTAAAGGCAGCAGTCACTTCGATGGCGTTTTCGCAACGACCCCAGGCGCGGCGCGAAACACCACACATGACATCCCAGGTCATGGCCTGCCTGATGATTTCGTCAACCCTTTCGCTGCCATCGAGAACCAGCCCGAAGCCGCCGTTAATCGACTTGCCGATGCCAACACCACCACCGTTGTGCAGCGAAATCAGACTCATGCCGCGGGCGGCATTACCGGCATAGCAATGTGTAGCCATTTCGGCCATGATATTGCTGCCATCTCTGATATTGGCGGTTTCGCGGTATGGCGAATCGGTGCCGCCGGTATCGTGGTGATCGCGACCAAGCATTACGGGGCCGATTTCGCCATTGCGAACCATTTCATTGAATTTGAGCGCGATTTTAACCCGGCCTTCGGTGTCCTGATAAAGAATTCTCGCCTGGGTTCCCACCACCAGCGCATTCTTTTCGGCGTCTCTGATCCAGACGTAGTTATCGCGGTCTTGTGCTCGGCGGTTCGGATCGATGCAAGCCATAGCAGCCTGGTCAGTCTTTGCCAGATCTTCTTTTCGGCCGCTGAGACAAACCCATCTGAAGGGTCCGTAACCATAATCGAACAGCATCGGGCCCATTATATCTTCAACGTATGAGGGCCAGATAAAACCATCACGCGGGTTTTCGCCATTGGCGCAGATTTCTTTGACGCCGGCATCGAAAACTGATCTCATAAAGGCATTGCCGTAATCGAAAAAGTAAGTACCACGCTGACAGAGGGTTTTGATGGCTTTAAAGTGGGCTTTCAATGAAGCGTCAACCATTTCTCTGAATTTGACGGGATTCTTCGCGATCATTTCAGTGCGTTCGGCAAAAGTCAGGCCTTTTGGGCAGTAACCGCCATCATAAACCGCATGGCATGAAGTCTGATCCGAAAGCAGTTCAATCGGAACCCTTTTATTAACCGCATATTCAAGCAGATCGACAATATTGCCATGAAAAGCAATCGAGGTACTTTTGCGGGCGCGCATGTGTTCATGAGCCAGATCGAAGGCTTCTGCCGGTGTTCTGGCGATTTTTGCGACCCAACCCTGTTCGTGCCGCGTCTTGATTCGCGATTCGTCAACTTCGGCAATGATACCAACGCCATTGGCTATTTCGATGGCCTTCGGCTGCGCGCCGCTCATGCCGCCAAGACCGGAAGAAACAAAAAGATGACCGGTGAGGTCTTCATCTGCACCAATGCCTAGTTTCATGCGGCCGGCGTTCAAAATGGTGTTGAAGGTTCCGTGTACGATGCCCTGCGGCCCGATGTACATCCAGCCACCTGCAGTCATCTGGCCGTAATTGGTAACGCCCAGCTGCATGCCGCGGTGCCATTCTTCCTGATTGTCGAACATACCGATCATCAGACCATGGCTCATAATGACACGCGGAGCCGAGGAATGTGACCTGAACAGGCCGAGCGGATGCCCCGACATCACCACCAGCGTCTGATCCTGGGTCATGATTTCGAGATATTTTTTGATCAGGCGGTATTGCATCCAGTTCTGGCAGACCTGACCGGTTTCACCATAGGTAACCAGTTCGTAGGGGTAAAGAGCAATGGCAAAGTCGAGATTGTTGTCGATCATCACCTGAAAAGCCTTGCCTTCGATGCAGTTGCCCCTGTATTCATCGATCGGGCGGCCCTTGAGATTGCCTGCCGGGCGATAACGGTAGCCATAGATGCGACCACGGGTTTTAAGCTCATCGAGAAATTCGGGAATCAGAGCTTCGTGCAACTCTTCAGGAATATAGCGCAGAGCGTTTTTAAGGGCAGTTTCGGTTTCGCCCTGATTCAATGTAAAGCCACGATCCGGGGCTCTTCTGATGCCAGGTTCAAAAGCCGGGTAAGACGGCAGTTCGGCATCGAGCTTGATGGTCATGGCAGCGGCAATTGTCTTGTTGTCCAACATTCCTTGCGACCTCCGGGCTGTCTTTTTTCGTCAGACAATATACCCTTTTGCCCGATTTTGAGCAACAGGCAAAGATACAGACAGTGGTTTAATATTGCTGCGAAAAATGGGTAAAAGTGCTAGAATTCTCAACAGGATCTACTGATGAACAATACCGGTTTTCGTACATACAGACTGCAGGTCGTGGTCTTTTTCTCTTTTCTGGCGCTGTTTTCATTGATAGTGGCCGGAATCGTCGTTTATGGCTATCGCAGCAATTCGGAAATCATGCTGCAGTCTTCTGATGAACTGCTGTATCAGATATCAGAAACGGTCATCAGACAGACAAGCAATCATCTTGACCCGGCACGTAAAACCGGCACACTGCTGCGCAAAATGATCGAACGCGGCAATTCATTTTCAAAATCACCAGAGCTGGTAGAGACGATCAGCCTCGAAACCCTTGAGATCTACCCACAGTTTTC
>DAOQWI010000059.1:0-17198 GCA_035342015.1 Candidatus Ozemibacteraceae bacterium
GAAAGCAGTATACCGAAGGTCGAATCTTGAAAGTCAACTTTGACAGACCACTAGTTTCTGTCGCATTGTATATTTTGGGGTCGATTGATGCAGAGCTCATACTGCCTTGAAAATTGTACAGGGGCGCAGGCGGGTTTTTTCACCAGAATTATGACCGGCTTTTGGGTTTTAGGGGGGCGACGTCACGGTCGAGGCGGAATTGCAGAAAACAGATCTTTTTGCCGGCTGCGAGAAATTTTTCTTCATACTGCGTCTGTATTTGAGGCATGCGATCTTTTAACGGTGAATCATAGAGGTCTGATGTGCTTTCGAGAACTTCAAGATTGTTTTTGCCGGCGAGTTCGAGTGTGAACTCGTACAGCTCGCGAGAGTCGGTTTTGAGACAGATTGTGCCATCGTCGGCGAGAATTTTGCGGTAGCGGTTGAGAAAATTCGGTGCGGTAAGTCGTCGGCGAACCCGGTCGGGCCGCGGATCAGGAAACGTCAGCCAGATCTGGTTAACTTCGCGGGCAAAGATTGCCGGTACCAGCTCGATCTGGCTTCGTACCAGGCAGGCGTTATGAATGCGCTCTGCTTCGATTACCCGCGCACCAAAAAACAGGCGTGAACCCTTGATATCGACGCCGATATAGTTTTTGTCCGGGTTGAGGCGGGCCAGGCCGATGGTGTATTCGCCGCGACCGCAACCAAGCTCGAGCACCAGGTCGTTGCTGTTCTTAAAGAAATCGCTGTTCCAGCGCCCTTTGAGTTCATGGTCGCGTTCGATCAGATCAAGAGCCGATGGTTCGAATAATCGCTCAAACTCTTTGTTGGCTCTGAATCGTATCAATTTTTTCTTGCTCATAATCTGCCTTTCGCGCTTCTGCAACGGCTATTTTAATGCAAAACGCCGCTAAATGCAAGTCCAGCCGCTGCTTTAAGATCGCTTTCATAAGCTTTGAGCAATATTGTTCACAAAACCTGACAACGCGGTTGATTGTTGAAACGCGCTGCTGGCGATAAATTTCACCTGTCCAAAATTCGTGATGGTGCAGGTCAGTTGTTTGCTTCGAGCTGAAAAGTGGCGCGGCGTGATTCCCGTATCGAATAGACGACGAGCTTGTCAGAATTTACGTCGACTACTTTGAACTTGCCATCGATTACCTGGCCATTTTCGACTATGTATTCGTCATTTTCGAACTGAATGATTGCCTGTCTGAGGCCGTCGTTGCCGCATATACCGGTGACTTTGAGTTTGAGTGGCGGAATGACTTCCTTCTTTTGTTCGACTGGCGGCGGTTCTATTTTGGTTGAACGGTCAATTTTAATCAGATCGATGACTTTCTTTACGATAACAGGCTTGAAAGGGTCGTGATTGGCGACTTCGCCAGTGAATGCGAATTCACTGGCAAGCTGGCTGATGGTGTCGCTTTCGTTGTTCTGAACGGTTTCGGCATACAAGTTGGCGGTTGCGAATACGAAAGTTCCGATTACAACTACTGTGAGCAGTCTGGCAAGCTTTTTCATGATCGACCTCCTCGTCGTGTTCTGAAAATTAAAACGCAGGTACAGATAACCGGATTTAGAAAAGTAAATTGGCGAAATCGCTAGCAAATCAGATGACCGATCTGATTTTGCGACAAAATCGCTTTGCACGAATTGGCAGTATTCTTTTCCTGACCATTTTCATGTTTTGATTTTCAGACCCCGAGGCGTAGAATCGCCACTCATTATCCGCATATTTACCGATTTAAGCAAAGCACTGGAGCTGTATATGACACTTTACGCAGTAATACCATTCGTAGCATGGCTTTTGACAATAGCCCTGGCACCCCTGTTCTTCGAACATTTCTGGGAGAAGAACTCGAACAAGGCAATGTTGAGCTTCCTTTTTGCCCTGCCAGTGCTTGGTTATCTGCTCACCCACAACATGAAGCACGAACTCTGGCTGAGCGCTGAAGAATACTTTTCGTTCATCGTCCTGCTGGCGTCACTCTTCATAGTATCGGGCGGCATACTGGTCGAAGGCGACATCGAAGCGACGCCACGTAACAATATAATTCTGTTCATCATCGGCGCCGTTCTTGCCAACTTCATCGGCACCACCGGTGCCAGCATGGTGCTGATCCGCCCCCTGCTCAAAATCAACTCGCAGCGCACCCGTATCACCCACATCCCTATTTTCTTCATTTTCATCGTCAGTAACATCGGCGGCTGCCTGACGCCGCTCGGTGACCCGCCGGTCTTTCTCGGTTATCTCAAGGGAGTGCCATTCTTCTGGACTATGAGCCTGTTGCCGATGTGGCTGTTCAACATCACAGCCATTCTTACGATATTTTACTTTTTCGACCGCTGGAACTACAGCCAGGAACCGAATGCAGCCATCAGCCGCGACGCTTCTGAAATTCAGCCGATTAAGGTGTCGGGAAAACGCAATACCTGGTTTCTGCTTGGCATTATTTCTGCCGTCTTTCTGCCCTCGCCGGTGCGCGAAATCGTTATGATCGCCATGAGCGTCATGTCGCTCAAAGTCACTCCAACCCGCTGCCGCGAAAAGAACAGCTTCTCTTTCGAACCGATCAATGAAGTCGCAATTCTTTTTGCCGGCATCTTCGTAACCATGATCCCGGCACTGGTGATATTGGCCGAACGTGGTTCCGAGCTGGGGCTCACTGACCCCTGGCATTTTTTCTGGGTAACTGGCGCGCTTTCTTCTTTTCTCGATAACGCTCCGACCTATCTGACCGATCTTACGCTGGCTCAGGGCCTGGCAGCGCATAGCAGCAGTCTGCCCCGCGAAGTCGTCGGCATACCGTCGGTCTACCTCAGGGCTATCAGCGCCGGCGCGGTATTCATGGGTGCAAACACCTATATCGGCAATGGCCCGAACTTTATGGTCAAAACCATTGCAGAAACAAATGGCGTGCGCATGCCTTCTTTCTTCGGTTATTTCGCCTATTCCTGCGCCATTCTGATCCCGATCTTTCTCATCGATACCTGGCTTTTCTTCTGATCGCTCTGGCTGCGCCTGTATTAACGAAAAGGCCAGCCTGCAATAAAATCCTCCCGAACTGTCTGATTTGCTGCTACAATTACAGTAGATACAGACCGTCAGGAGGATTTTTTGTGAGCACTTTACAACCAAGCAAGCAGAAGAAAAAGAAAAAACGCGTCAAAGGCGTGGTCGACCGTATTACCGCCGGTATCGTCGTCGTTCTCATCCGCCACCCGAACGCAGCCGAAGACGAGCCAGACACCTATCTCGAAATCTACGTTCCGCGCGAAAAATTCAAGAACCGCGATCTGCACGAAGGCGACTACGTTTCAGTCGATATCGAAGAAAACTGAAAAGCCAACCTTGCGAACCGGATCAGTCGTTCTTGCAAAGCCAGTATTACCAGCTTTCTTTTCTTTTATCATACTGTCGTAAGTGTTATTGTTGCTATGTTATACAATCCAGGGGTGTTTTCCAGGCAGCAAAATTTCTTCGTTTATGGAGTTCAATGAATCTCTTTGTTGGCGAAGTCTGGCATGGATTGTGAATTTGGAACCAGGTGATAATTGAATGGAGGTTAGCTATGAGAGCAATATCTGTGCTTTTCGTTTGTATTTGGCTGGTGATGTTGATGACATCTGCCATATACGCACAGGCTCCGCTCAGCATTGACGCAATCGGTATTTTTCCAGGCAGCACGATTGACAGTGCTCTGATGGCCGAAGAGCAGAAGTTATTTGATGAGACCAGCAAAGAAATCGAGGATCTGCAGAGCAAAGAGCTCAGGGTGTTCGTTACCACCGCTTCGCCAGACAAGGTATGCGAATGGTATATCGCCAGTTTAAAGGCTGTTAGGAGTGAAGACGCACCTTATGATTTTACCGACTGTGTGAATGGCGTTACATCGCCGGTGGCATACAACCTTCAATACTACGAAAGCAGTGATTTTGAGCAGCAATATGAGCATGACACCATGATCTACGATGGAAAATGGGTAGAATCATGTCTGGCCGCCCGGGCGAAATCGGCTGACGGAAAGGTTCTTAAAGGCGGTTCTTTTTTCTGGGAATACATCAGTGAAGATGACGGCCGGGTTTCACTGGATGTTTCAGTTCAGGACATCAGCTTTGATTTTGAGAACAGAATTTACAAGCCTTTGACGTCGATTAGTATCAGTTTTATCGAACATGCAGAATGGTAAACTATAGCGTTATCAGGTTACAGGGGAGTATTAAAACATGGATAAACTGAAACCATTGCTTGGAATTTTTGTCGGTGTTCTGCTGGTTATTGCAGTCATCGCTGCTGTTGTGATGCGGATAAAAGTGGTTGGTCCGCGCGTCGATAAATTGTGCAAAGAGGTGCTCGAACCTTATCTGGCGCTGCAGGCGACCGGCGAGTTTCGCAGCGCCTACGACCAGTTCACAACTGCAGACTATCAGAAGCAGTTTCCCTTCGAAGAAGTAATGAAATTTCATCAGGAACTGCTCACCAAAAACGGCAAGGTGACCGGTAAAGAGTTCGTGCGTGATTCTGCCCCGTTTTTCGAAAAGGAAGGCGAGTCGATTTACCAGGTTTCTTACCGTATTCTTTACGAAAAGGGCTCTGTGCGCGTTATCTTTGAACTGGTGCCGGTGCAGGGCAGTTACCGCATCATCTCGACCAACGTCGAGGTTGCGCCCGGCAGCCTGCGCCTCAGGCCTTACTGAGCCAATATATGCTCTTTCTGAAAGACTATTCCGGCTGACCCTGAATGAAAAGATTCAGGGTCAGTCGGAAGGGCCTCGGTATGGGTCTCTGTTACTTGTTTTTCAGGACGTCGTCCATGACTGTTGGCTTTTTCTCGCCTGTAGCAGCCTTGCCGTCATCGCTGTCATCTGTAGTGGTCTTAATCGGCTTGTCCTTATCATCAGCAGCGGGTGTGGCGGCATTGCCATCAAACGGGCCGGAAATTTTGAGATAGGCGTCTGATTCGAAGCTGCCCGACTTGGTGGATGTAACTTTCTGCCCTGCTTTCAAGGCAACCGTATATTTCAGGCCGGGTGCCGGTGAGTAATCGCCGGGCTTGTTGACAATCATCGACTTGTCGTCAGCAGCGCCCTGAAATACGCAGGGTTCTTTTGAAGTTGAATTCGAGCGAACCCAGCTGAAGACTTCCTTGCCATCGACAAACACATGAAATGCTGCTGGACTGTAAGTAGAAAGGTAGGGCTCGATTACCAGATCGCCATCGCTTTTTGCCACAAATGAGCTTTCGGCGCCGGTGTCACCCTCAACTCCGCCGGTGGTGCTGACATCTGTTGGCACCTCGGTCGAAGTGGTAAAGGTAAAGCCGACGAAAGAGTAAGATTTGCCATCTTCAGCTCTGAGCTCAATTTTTGATTCAGGAGTAAGAGCAAAGACTCCCAATGAAACTTTGATAAAAGCAGATTTCCCATTGGCGGCGCCGGCTCTCTGATCGACTTCTTTGACCTTTTTGCCGTCAACAAAGTATTGGGCGCGAGTTCCACGATTAACTGTCGCTTTGAACTCGGTAATAATCTGGTACGTGCCAGAGAGCTTGGGTTCACAGGTTAAAGTGCCGCGCCGCCCGCCTTTGCCGGCGTCTTTTGAGGTGTAAGCCTGGTAGCTGATCAGCTTCCAGTCGCCCTGGTAGTTCAGGCGGCTTTTGTCGGTGAATTTTATCTTGAGATCAGCCGCAGAACTCGAACTCAATGCCAGCAGCGAAAAAACAAAGGCAACCAGAAAGCCCGCAACAATCTTTTTCTTCATGATAATACCCTCCAGACAGATTTTAAATACTTACGTACAACAGTCGTCATACCAGATTACGAAGTCAAAATGCTGAGCCGCTGACCTTGATAAAGCTTCTTGGCTCGGCGTTTCCGTATGTTTTAAGAACCAGTTTCTGCCCCTCTTTGATGTCGAGTGAATAGGCGAGATCATCCGCCGGACCGTAGTCGCCGGAGCCTTCAAGGCGCATGCTGTCAGGATCGACGATGCCTTTGAACTGCAGGGGCGAATTTTGCCGTGAATCCACCCGGTGCCATGACAGAAGCGATGAGCCTCTGAACCACACTTCTGAGCCATCCGGATCATACAGATGAACTTCCATGGAAGCCTGAGAATAGGTTGACAGCAGAAGTTTCAGCGTTACATTGCCATCTCGCAGGGCAACCAGTTCCTTTTCGCCTTTTCCCTCTAATGCAGTTTCCGAAAATGGTGGGCGCATAACCTCTGGAATAGTCGCATTCGGCACCGAGCTGATCGGCCGCGATGATGCAGGCAGCGTAAAAATATGCGGAAATTCGACAGCAATCTTTGCAAGAAAGTCAGGGACAGGAGTGATGTTAGGATTCGTCAGTTCTCCGGCACTTGTCTGCTGGCTGTTTTCGAGATCGACAACACCGCCCGCCGGGTTGAGTTTTTCAACGTTAAATGTGCCTGTCGCCGGGAAAATATCAAATTCAATTTTTGCGGCGAACAGCTCGGGAAGCGCCGTAAACCCGGCGGCGAGCAGTGTGAGCGCAATCCATAACTTAAGGCCAGATCTTGAAGTTAAGCTTCTTTTCGCCAAGCACTTTTGAGAAATCATAGGTTTTTATCCTCCCGTCTACAGACGTGGTTACCTTTTTCGCATCAGCAGACAGCTCATAAACTACTTTTTTGACTGAAGGAGTATCGCTTTCGTTGAGTTCGACCGTCTCTATTTCCCATGAATTTTCGCTGAGCTGTCTGATTGCGGTTGAAGAACGCATGTCACTTTTCAGGTTGTGCAGAAGACTTGCGCGTAATGCATTGAAAACCTGATCGTTGTCGAGAGTATCGCTTCTGTCCCGACTGACCGACAATATGTAAGACCATAAAATGACAGCGCCGCAGACAAGAGCCAGCGAGATTACGATTTCTACCATGGTAAACGCTTTTTTATTTGACAAAGGTAATCCCATCCTTTGGCATGAAGAATCTGAATGCCCGCATGTAGGTTGCAGAATCGGTCACATCGAAATTAACATTGTAAGAAATCTGCCTTAATCCCAGTGGTGCCAACCTGGCCATAGAAAGTTCCTTGGCGGCGGCCAACCCCTTTACGTTTATCGCCGATTCAGCTTGAATCTGCCCCTTCAAGGCGATCAGCCCTGCCTGAACCTTACCGGAGGTGGAGATGCGAATGTTGCCGCCTGTGCTGATCAGCACTATAGGCTCCTGGTCAGGAGCAATGATCTCATTTTGAATGTTGATGTCGCCATTTACGATTATCATGGCGCCACAGCCGTCGGCTGACTTTAAAGGCCGATCGACCAGCAGGCTGTCTTTGATCAGATAGACATTGTTGAGCTGATACTCTTTTTTTTCGGTTTCGATTTCTTTATAAAACTCGCCCTGTTTGTCAAAGCTCAGCACTGCCTTGCTGGCAAAGTAGCTTAGATCTTCGAAACCAGACAGGTTGCCTTCGAACAGCTTTCTGCCGTCATCAGCGAAAAGTTGATAAAAATTGCCGGAATTGGCGTCAATGAAAGAGGCCGGGTTATTATCGACATGTAGCCTTTTTGATGTGTCTGGTACAATTGTGCCGGCCGGCAGATTTCTGGGGTCTATCATAATTGCAGAATTCATCGGCGGATCAGGAAATTTGAGCGCGCGCAGATTAATTGCGTTGTATCTCTCTTCGAGAACGACTGACATGCGCGATTTGTAGCGTTGAAATACGCCGTTAAAGTTTTCTTCCATTGTGTTTGCTGCTTCTGAGCTCATACCCGGCCAGGAACTGCCATGAAACTGTGATTCCTGAAGAAATGGGTATGGAGCGAAGAGTCCGGTCTGCGTATTTTGCAGACCCTGAATTAAGGCGCATCTGGCGATAACTTTGCCGACAACGTTAGTCGGTGTGGGCTGGTTTTTACTGCCAGAAATTCTGATTCGCGATGAAAACAGTTCGTCGTTGATTCCCTGTAATACCTTGTTATATGAGAGATCTTTCAATTCAGGCGACAGGTGTTCAAGCTGCGAATAATAGGCCAGAAAATTCAGCGACGAAAATTCGTCGGGCGGCTGAATGGTAAAGGTTTGCAAATCATTTTTCTGCAGGGCTGATGCGTAATTGGCATTACCGCCACCGGGGCCGCTACCTATGAGCCATGGCGCATCGCCACCAAGAAATACCCAGCCCTGTTTCTCAAAGAATTCTGAAGCGTCAGCCGGGCTTAAAGAAGAAAGACCACTGATTTTTCCACTGAATACCATCAGGGGCGTGTCTTTTAACAGATCCGGTCTGGAGAAGCGATCTTCAAATGAATTGTTGCTGGCAGAGCCCTGCTGCCGCAGGTAGAGCACAAATTTGCCAAGAATCGTAGGCAAAAGGTTAACCAGTTTTGCCTCGCGATAACGGCAGACTCTGGCTACAGCGCCGTTAACAACAGCTTCTGCGTGCAGCATCACCAATATTCTGGTTTCTCTCGGGTCGGATATCGGCCCGGGGAAAGCCGATTGCGCGACCAGTGGTTCGATATCTCTCAATTCAATTTCTACTTTCAGGCTCGAAAACTTTTCCCAGCTGTTCTGCAAATGAGAAAACATTGAAGACTCGATCGGTATTCGCTCTTTGCGGGCATACGGCAGTCCATCTGCATTTAACAGTGATTTTAAAATTGGTGCCAGCTCAGGTGGTGCCTTCGTGATTTTAGGCAGGGTTTCAGGTCTGCCGTCGTTAAAAAAGGCCACGGCTTTCATAAACAGGTTGTCGGCCGATTAGATACCGCCAATTGCAAGATGGAAAGACTTTTCATAGTTGGCGTCGTGCGCGGCCTGAATCAGCTGGTTGCGCGAAAAGAAATGCCTTACTGCCGCAAACAGCAGAATGACGCTGATGAGCATCAGAACGGCTGGCAAAACAAATCCGCGCTGTCGCTTCATTTTTTCCCCCGCAGCAGATCTCTCACTATGTATTCTACCGGCGTACTGGTTTTGCGATTAAACCATGAAATCTGCACTTCGACCAGATAATAGGGGCCGCCCTCTTTGCCGGCAAGGTCAACCGGTATGATTTCCAGTTTGCGGGTAAACTCGGTCGGAACTGGCAGAACGTCAAGATTTTCGAGATCGAGAGGCGCGGCCAGTTTAGTGTCTTCTTCGAGTGGTTGTGGGCGCAGCGTCTCGACCGGTGCATCACGCAGGCCAGCAACGAGAGAACTGGCAAGATGCGATGCGGTCAGCGTATCGGCGGCTTTGAACATGGTTTTTTGCGTTTCCGTAAACATCAAATAGACGGGCGCGATAATCAGCTGCAAAATAAACATGGCGATCAGAAGTTCTACGAGAGAAAATCCTGTAGATTGGCTCTGACAAGCCATGTTCTGGTTATCATTATTCATAATGTGTCTCTGAATTATCATAAACGATTAAAATCATGGTTTTGTCATATCAACTTTTATCAGGCGCTCTTTTAACCTGATAAGTTCGACACCGCCAGAATCTGCCGCAAATATCTCAAGAAAAAAGCCTGAACCGGCAGGGTTGTTTTGTGTTATCGCGAGTGACAGGTAATCATCTGGTTTCAGCAGCGAGGCAAAAGAATATGGTTTGCTGAAACTCTCTTCCCGGCGTATGATCTGGCCGCTCGCAATTTCGTAATCAACCAGTTTTACTTCAGGTGCACCTGATTTTTTGTCGAGCAGATTAACTTTCAGACAGATGCCGCGGTGGGAAACCTGCGCTTCAGTGGCAGAACGAAGGTCTTTTTTAATCACCCGCAACAGACTGCTGGTGACATTGAGCAGATGCTGCTTTTTGCTGATATACTCAGCATTGGAACTTGCCTGAGAAAAAAAATACAGTGCAAGTGCAATGACAAAAATGGTCAAAGCAAAAGCTATCATTATTTCAACCAGCGTAAATCCTCTTTTAATAACTGCCTGCAACATTCACCTCTGGCAGTATCACCAGACATCAGTCACTGCCTGACCGTAAGCATGACAATTACAGCACTGTGTCAGCACTTTAATTAAACTAAAGCTATCATACCAGTCTGAATTGCAGTTCAGCAAGCTAAATCTCGGGTGTGTCGCAAAATGCATTGTTTAAACAGTGACAAAGTCTTAAAATTATTCGTTTATCATTATAGAACTCGAATGCAGATAGAAATATGGAGCTACAAACCATGTACTCTCGAATGGTTCGCGCGTTTTCTTTAATTTCAGCCCTGCTGTTGAGTGTTGTTCTTTTGCCGGGCTGTGAAAATAAACAGTCCATGGCGCAATTTGTCAAAGTCTCGGGTAAAGTTGAAGCCCGCACAGGCCCTTCAGAAAAATTTGTTGCAGCTGTTCAGCAGGGGCTGCTCCCATCGGGCGGGGCAGTCAGAACAATGCCTGAGTCGAGCGCCGATCTGCTTTTGATCGCAAGCAAAGGTGTCATCGAGATCAAACCCGACACCTATTTCGAGCTTCCAACCTCTGAAAACGACGTCAGACAGGAATCAGGAACCATCATTTACCGCATCAATCAAGACAAAGGCGGTTTTTCGGTTGTTACCCCGCATGGTCTTACCGGAGTTCTCGGCACGGTGTTTGAATTGTCGGTTGCCTCTGATTCGACAACTGTCGGCGTTCAAGAAGGCAAGGTCTCATTAACCAACCGGCAGGGCGAAAGCAGAACCGTTCAGGCAAACGAAAAGCTGGTCATGGATGCTTCCGGAAAGTTCAGCGAAAAAACCGTTTTTGATCTGAAAA
The DNA here is from genome assembly GCA_035342015.1 of Candidatus Ozemibacteraceae bacterium. Lineage (GTDB taxonomy): Bacteria > Muiribacteriota > Ozemobacteria > Ozemobacterales > Ozemobacteraceae > Rifleibacterium. The sequence goes on from DAOQWI010000059.1 coordinate 10,699, forward strand.
CAGACAGCTATAAATACATTAAACAGAATGAAAAGTGGGTTCCAGCCAAAGAGTAGCTGCCAGATGCTGAAGCAGTTCATTGCTTTTCAAGGCTGAATGCAGATTGCTATGTGATTTGAGTGGTGGCGAAGATTATTTTGGCAGTGAACCCAGCAGTTCGTCTATTTCTGCGCTCAAAGGCTCGATCGCCTTTTTCAGCTTGATGACGGCCTGTTTCCAGTATTCGGGGTCAGATTCGCGCGCATGCCAGTTGTTAGAAACAGCTGCTTTGGTGGCGGCCTTAAAATACTTTACCGCAAACTTCAGCCGCCATGACGGGAAATTGATGACATCACCGACTCGACTGGCGGTCATACCGGCTTCGTTGCCTGCTTTGATAGCTTTGTCTGCGGCCTGTCGCCAGAATGCCCTGGCTTGAGCAGCGTCAATTTCAGTCGGAAAAGTCGGCAGCATTTCTTTAACCCGGGCAAGGCCTTCATTTGCATTCTTTACCCAGACGATATCGCCTGTCCAGACAGGCTCGGCTGATTTCCAGTATCTCATTTCGTTCAAGCCGAGTGTGCATTCATCGGCAAAGCTGCGGCATTGAAATTCGTGTATCTTGTCGCTTTCGGTTTTATTCGGGTAAATCGAAGTGCCCATGACGAAGCGCTTGCGAAAATACATAGCTCCCAGCCGCAATTTGATTGGAAATTTACATTTTTCTATCAGTTCAAGCATTATTCTTGAGCATTGGAAGCAGCTTTCGGCAACTTTTCGGCGTATCGTTGCCCAGTCTTTGCCGCGAAGTTCTTCTGGCAGAATATCAGGGAAGCCTGCGTCAGAGCTGAAAGGAGCGATGATCTCGCGGCACTGTGCAACCGCTTTGTCGATTTCCTGCTGATGAAGCATCGGCCAGAAGGCATCTGCCTCGTTCACAGCCGTATTGTCAGCTGTTGCGTAAGCGTTGAACGGGCTCGATGCAGATATTTTGCTTTCCTGCTTCTGGATCAGGTCAATAGCGACTTTGCCGGCTTTTGCCAGGGGAGTCGCCTCTTCGCCGCCTCTTTTGATCCAGGCATTCGCGGCTTTGCGGGCCTTCGAAATTTCGCGGGGATTGCTGAGGCCATTGACCAGGTTTTGCAGCTTCCTTTCGGCTCTGGCAAGCCCGGCTCTTGCTTCATCACCAGACATGCCAGCTGAGTCTGTGTTTTCAAGAACATTCAAATGCCTGACGAATTCTTCCATGCATGCGTCAAAAGCGTTGCTGCTGAATGCTGCAAATACTGGCAGAGAATAGACACTCAGGCAGAAAGCCAGAAAGAAAAACGCTGATTTTTTCATATAGATTGCTCCCTGATCCACTATTTGGGATTTCACTAATGCGGTTTAAAGATTATTTACAGTCTTTTTTAAAAAGGACTGTTAAAAGTACAATACGATGGTTTATCTTACCGGTCAAGGCTTCTGAAAAGAAAGACTATATCTGGTAAGACTGGCAGGCGAGCGGAAAGATATCCTGCATCCTGACTGGCAGAGATAATCACATTTTAAAAGAGCAAACATCTGTATTCATCAGAATACTACTGCGATGGTCCACGAATTTTGTCTTGCAAATTGATACGTAAATTGTTATCATTATCTGCGAAGGGTTCGGAGTATTTTCCGAAGGGTTGATTGAATGGTCGGGCCGCCATTCGCATCACGCGGAGTGGCGGCTTTGTGCTTTAGAAGAAGCCGTGGCCCGCATGTGGGCGAATGGGCACATATTTTGTATGGGCGCTCATTCAGCGCTTTATGCGCGAAAGGCTACGACCATGTCAGAAGACAACAATCAGGTTCCGAACGAAGTTACCCAGAAGCTGCTTTTTTTCATCATAGCTCTCGTACTGCTGGTTATCGTCAAGTATGTGCTGGGCTTATAAAGCAGCTGCTTATTCCGGCAATATTTTGTCAGTAATTCGCGCCTCAGGAGCAGTGATGAAATATAACCTGGATTCGTAGTAAAAAGTTTTTAACTGATATTTTCGGCAAAGCTGCTCTAATACTGATAGAAATGAGCAATCGCTGAAAATCATATCGCCTTTGATTCTTATCTTTTCTGAAGCACAAGTTCTCAGTGTCTTGAAATGAAAGCTATTCAACAAGGCTCTTAAATCCATGCGGGCATCTATTTTTTTGACCTGCAGCTGATACTTTTTGTTAAAACAATTCATGCTTGCGCAGAAAATTCTGTCTCCGTCAGTCCGCCTGGCAAGCTTTTCAAGCAGTTCAAGTCGTTCGTCTGTCGATCTGTCTGAAAAGCGCTCTTTTGCTGACCAGTTCTCAAGAAGTTGCCAGTCATTGTTCGCAGCCAGAGCAACAGTTGGCACCACAAAAAATAATGCGCACAAAACAATCAGCCAGTTGAGAAAATGTAACTCTCTTTTCATGTTGAAGTCCCTCCAGAAAATTGCTTCTGTTTACTTTTTACCGAATCTACGCAACAAATCAGTGGCAATTCTGTAACAGAATCGTAACACTTCAGAGTCTACGTGATTGGCGGGAGTTTCAATCCGTGGGCAATTTCTGTTACAGGTGTTGAATTGGATATGAATAAGCATTTAACTGGTGATATCATGTTTTTAGTCCAAACAGGAAAGCGCAGCTCGAAGAAATCTTGAGGTGTAGCATGAGCGGATCAAAGAAGACAGGCATAGCCCTTTTGCCGGGTCAGAGACCGGCAGATGCAGTAGCTGATAAAAAATTGATATTTCTCGATATCGACGGAACTCTGATCAACTACGGGCAGAAGGCTCCGGCTTCCGGCTTGCGGGCAGTCGTGCAGGCAAAAAAGAGTGGGCATGGCATCTATTTATGCACGGGGAGAAACAAGGCTCAGATTTATCCTGACATTGCGGACATTGAATGGGACGGCATCATCGGAAGTAATGGCTGCTTTATAGAGGTGCGCGGCAAAATGATAGCAGATCGGGTGATCTCGAAGGAAAAAGTTGCACATGCCATTAACTGGCTGAATGCAAACGATATTGGCTTTTATGCCGAAAGCAGCTGTGACACTTTTGCGAGCCAGAATTTTCTTGAGCGGACTGCCCGGATATATGGCGCAGCCAATACAGAAAATCAGCAGAAAGTTCGCGATGTTTTCCCGCAGATAATTTATGGAGCGGATCTGCACCGAGATGATTTGAACAAGATCAATTTTGTCTGGAATTCCAGTCTGGATATAAATGCCGTTCAACAGGAGTTTTCAGGAGATTTTACAGCGCGTGTCTGGAGTCTCACCGGGCGTGGTGACGAATTTTGTGAACTTGGCCAGCCTGAGGTCAATAAAGGCATTGCGATAGGTCTGTTGCTCGATTATTTAGGCGCCGACCGGGCTGACACTATCGGTTTTGGCGATGCCGTCAGCGACATAGAGATGCTTGAATACTGTGGAACAGGCGTCGCCATGGGCAATGCAAAGCCAGAGTTGAAGCGGATAGCCGATTATGTTACCTCGGACGTCGATGCCGACGGCCTGTGGAAGGCGTTTAAACATCTTGGAATTATCTAGTCCTCTGTCAACATTGAACGCTTTTTAAACATACCTCAGACCGCACTCTGAATACAGTTGCATCTTATGCCAGGATTGTGTAGTTAGTGGAGTGACAGCTGGTTTAAAGCCGTCAAATGAAGTGATTGGAGTAGTATATGAAGCGAGTAGCTGGTTTTTTTGTTATGGCAGCTTTGTTGTTTCAGTTTGCCGCACGGGCAGAAGGTGTCGGGTGGAAAATTGACAATACACTGAAATATCATCTGGTTTACCTTCCCGCTGAAAACAAAGCAGTTTCCGACACATCCCTGGCAACCAGATCTGTCATGAAGCCATGGCTGAACAATATTCCGGCGTTTGCGCCAGATATCGACAATATTGTGTACAAGAATATCCTTGAACTCGGCTTTCCTTTGCCTGTAAGCAATGACGCCGCTTCTCTCAAACTGTATCTCAAACTGTATGAGTGGCCGGCACAGCTGAATTCGGTCCGTTCATCACAAATGATATTCGATGCTTTTCTGCTGCATGGTCTGCCTGGTGGCAGGCGGTTGTATCAGCTCGTAAAGAATCCTTCGAACATTTTCGTAAAATATGCCTCGATTGAGCCTGCGAACCGGGTTTTCAGTGAACAGCAGCCTTTTGTCGCTCCGGGAATCCCGAAACAGTGGGAATTCGACGCAAATGTGCCATTTTCTTCAATTTATGTCTCTCCAGATAATATTTCCCGTAAGGGAAATGAGGCTGATCAGGCCCATGCAAGCGCGCAGGGTGTCATTGAGTTTCACGCAGCACTGAGCCGATTGTATGAGAAGTCTTTGCATCTGCTCCATGCCTCAGCTGAAAAACGATACTTTGCCGACTTTCGGCGTTGTTCAGACAAATCCGGCGAAGTCTGTGCAGTCAGAATTTATGAAATGCCGGTAGTTCCGCTGGTGTTCGGCAATTACCGTGATCTTCCGATGCCGCAGGATGCTGAAAAGGTCTTCCTGTCAGGCCTTCTTCTGGTAAAAGTCACTGATTATCTAGCACATTCGCCGATACCATTTGAACAGTTAAAGAAGATACAGCCGGGAACAGATGCTTTCAAGGCAAGCTTTCGCGCAGGCTGGTCGCATATGCTTGAAGTCGGTTCGGTCTTTGACATGCGCTGAACAGGGTATTTCAGCTCATTTATCGAAGGCGTGAAACAGTTCGTCATGCCGACAAAACCAGTTCTCGCGCCAAGGACAAGCTTGCGGAGCGACCCGGAAAAGCATCTGTGATTTCTTGAAGGTGTGCCTCACGAAAAAGATTTACCTTGAAAAGCTTTCAGCTCTTTGAAAAAGAGGAGTTTGTCTACGCCTGCTGGGCACTCGGGTATCAGTACAACAATTATTTTTTTGACCCCAAGACTCTCTTTGCAAATATGGTTACCAAAGAGCCTTTCGCGCCAAACGAACCGGCTTTCAGTGATTTTCAGCGGGTAATAGAATATTCCGGCGGGAAGCCGTGGAAGTTTTAACGGCAAACTGGTCTCCTGAAAAGTTTTTTTGCGAAAACTCATGTTCAAAGAGCTCGACTGCAGGCGCTTCCTGCTTTTTTGCGATGGTTTCCACGCCGGCGCCCGGGTTGAACCATTATCATTTCTGTGTTCTAATGGAAAGGTAAAATAAAGTAAAGGATTGAAAATGGCAAAACCAAATTATTCGTATGAAAAAAGAAAGAAAGAATTAGAAAAGGCTAAAAAGAAAGAAGAAAAACGCCAGCGTAAACTTGAAAAAGCAGCGACTGAAGCCGCTCCAGAACAGGCCAGTCCTGAACAGTTCAATCCAGACCAGGATTAACTTTCTCAGTTATAATTCTGCAATTTTATGAACGAAGAATGCAAAAACTGTGGCGAGCTTTTTCCCAGCCAGAGAATGCTCGAGATTCATCAGAAATACTGCAAAGAAGACATTGGCATCCCTTGGGAATTCGAGGCTTCATGCTCGCTGAATATTGATGGAAAGCTTCTGGAACGTGGTCGCCGAATCAGACAAGTTAAGACCAGGCGTCAGTTTGAAGACTGGCAATGGTATTACAACAAAGAACAGCTTAAATGTCAGCAGGTTGAAGCCTTTTCTGAAGAAATCTTGCAGAACATGCCCCGGCCGCGTGTTTCTGAGACTACTGTCAAGCTTGATGAAACCAGGTGGTTAATCTACTTCTCAGATTATATAACCACTCATTTTGGCGAAGAAAGCTGGACGAGAAACTATTACATGTTACTGGACTCCGCTCTGAAAACATTGCAGATCTGGCAAGTCTCTTAATGGTCCGACCGAGACATCGACAGCAGAGAATACCCTATGCTGCTCCAGTTGCGGGAGTCAATGCCGAAAGCATGGTCTTCTCTACTCATTCATTAACGCTTAGCTGTTCGAATTGACGCCATCCGCGCTTATGATGGCTTCACAGAAACATCTGGCTGCTTCAATCCTGCTTTGCTGAACCAGATTTTGGATGTTTTTTCAGTTGCTCAAGGCGACTGATGACCGGCGCTATTTCTGATTCTGGAATCTTTTTCTGGCGGGCAGCTTTCACATAACGCTGATATAGATTCAGCGCATCAGCATAGCGCCCTGCTCTAAGATAAGCATCGCCCAGGTGCCGCAAAACAGATGGCAGTTCAGGCTTCCAATGAGCGGCAACCTCGTATTCGGCAATGGCTTCATCGTAACGTTTGAGATTGTAAAGAGCGTTGCCCTTGCTGATCTTGCCGCTGGTGCTCAGGTTGTGCCCCTTCAGATTGTAATATTTAAGAGCCTCGGCAGAATTGCCCTCATCAAGAAAGATATTGCCAAGATAGATGCAGGCCATCATGTGTGGTGAATCGCCCTGCACCGCACGCTGAAGCGTCTTTCTTGCTTCTTCGCGTCGATTCATCGCCAGATAAATTTTTGCGATATCAAACAATGCGCCGGCATAGCTGTGGCCGGTAACTATTCTTACTTTGCCTTTCTGA